>VBFW01000137.1 GCA_005880525.1 Chloroflexota bacterium
GCCGCCGGCGCCGATCACAGTCTTCAGCTCGCCAGGCTGCTTGCCGCGCGGCGCCTCGCCGACGATTGCGCCTTCGTGCACATACGTGCCCTCGCCGATGCTGACGTTGGGGTGGATCACGCCATTCCCAGCCGGGACGATGACGCCGCGCGGAGCTCGCGCTGCGCGCGCTCCAGAACTTTCACGACTGCGACGCCGTCATCGGCCGAGGCGATCGGGCGCCGGCCCGTGATGATGCAGTCGACGAAGTGCTCCAGCTGCTCGCGCAGCGGTTCGCGCTGGTCGAGACGCGGGATGACGATATCGCCGTCGCGCACGGCCGCGATGAATTCCGCGAACCCACCTTCGCGCGGCTGGTAGTCCGCGCCTTTGTCGTAGATGCGGAGCTTCTCAGTCGGGTGCGTGTCGTCGAAGACCACCATCTTGCGGTCGCCCACGACCGTGACGCTGCGCACCTTCACAGGATCGAGCCAGCTGACGTGCACGCTGGCGAGCACGCGGTCGGGATAGCTGAGGGTCACGAACACGACGTCCTCGGTGTCGGGCTTGAGGAACGACTGGCCGCGTGCGACAAGGTCGATGGGGTCGGACCCGAGCCAGTATCGGAGCATCGAGAAGTCATGCGGCGCCAGGTCCCACAGCGCGTTGACGTCCTGACGAATCGGGCCGAGGCCTGTGCGCGTGAAGTACAGGTAGCGGATCTCTCCGAGGAGGCCGTCGTCGATGTAGCCCTTGATGGCGCGGACCGCCGAGTTGAAAAGGAAGGTATGCCCGACCATCAGCACGCGGCCGGTCTCCTTCTCCAGCGCGGCCAGAGCCTCGGCGTCGGCCACGGTGCCGGCCAGCGGCTTCTCGACGAGCACGTGCACGCCGGCTTTGAGGCAGCGCTCGACCACCTCACGATGCGTTGACGTCGGCGTGGCGACGATGACCGCGTCGACGTCGCCGTCACGCAGCAGCCGGTTGTAGTCGGCGTACGCCCGCGCGGCGGGGTACTGGCGCTCGAAGGCGGCGAGGCGGGCGGCGGCAGGCTCGGCGCAGGCGGCGAGGCGCGCGGCGGCAGGCTCGGCGCAGGCGGCGAGGCGCGCGCTGCCCATGGTGCCGGCGAGGATGCGGGCGTAATGCGGCCCCCACAGGCCGAATCCGATCAGGCCGACGCGGAGCTGCCGGGATTCCGCCATGGGATTGAAGCCCGCGGATTATGGCACAGGGGAACGGCGGTCAGATTGGAATCGGGTGCAACCCGCGGCCGTACAGTGTTCTGAATCCGTCAGCCACTCTAGGAGACGACCATGTCCACGTTCGGGTTCGACCCGGAAGAGACCACTCACTGGGAGCAGACGCGGCCCCGCAGCGTCACGCCCGCGCGCTGGAAGCAGTTCGAGGGCTACGCGACCGAGATCTTCGACGCCTTCGGCATGGACCTCGACACGCCCGGCACCAGGGACACGCCCACGCGTTTCCTCAAGGCGCTGTTCGACGCCACCGCCGGCTACGAAGGCGACCCCAAGCTCCTGACCGCGTTTCCTACCGAGTGCCACGGCGGACCTGACTGCAACATCAGCCAGGTCATCGAAGGGCCGATCGAGTTCTTCTCGCTTTGCGAGCACCACGCGCTGCCGTTCCACGGCCATGCTTACATCGGCTACATCGCGCACGAGGAGATCATCGGCATCTCCAAGCTGACCCGGCTGGTGCGCGTCTTCGCGCGGCGTTTCACTGTGCAGGAGAGGGTCGGTGTGCAGATCGCCGACGAGCTGGTGCGCGTGCTGAAGCCGCACGGCGTGGCCGTCCACCTGAATGCCACGCACCTCTGCACTCAGATGCGCGGCGTGCGCGAGGGCCACTCGCGCACCTGGACCTCATACTGGCGCGGCAACTATGAGTCCGAGCCGCAGCTCAGGTCCGAGTTCCTGGAAGCGGTCAACCAGACCAACACTCACTGAGCACGCCCGCGCCCCTGCTCGAGGCCTTTGAGGTCCTCTACGAGGACGAAAGCCTCCACAGCTACCTGCTGCCGTTCGAGCTGGAACGGATCTACGCGGGCATCGGATTCGGGCCTCTGGCCCTTTACTCGAACTTCGTCTCGTCGGTCGATGGCGTGGTCACGCTCGGCGAAGGCACTTCCGCAGGCTCGGTGATCAGCGGCAAGTACCCGGCCGACCGTTTTCTCATGGCGCTGCTTCGCGCGTGCTCCGACGCCGTCCTGATCGGTGCCGGGACGCTGCGAGCCACGCCCGGCCACCTCTGGACGCCCGCCCACGTGTTCCCGCGGCACGCCGAGGGCTTCGCGGGCTTACGCCGCTCGCTCGGCCGCAGCCCGGAACCCAGGCTCGTTGTGATCACCGCCCGGGGCGCGATCGATTCATCGCACGTCGCCATCCAGCACGGCGCTCTCATCCTCACCACCAGGCGAGGCGCCGACGCGTGCCGCCACCTGGTGCCTGACAGCTGCGAGGTCGTGGTGATCGGCGACGGGGAGGAGGTCGACCTCGCGGCCGCGATCCACGAGCTGCGCAATCGCAACCTCGGCGTGCTTCTCACCGAGGGCGGCCCCCACCTGGTGGGCGAGCTGATCGACCGCGGCCTGCTGGACGAGGCTTTCCTCACGGTCTCGCCGGTCGTGGCGGGCCGTGCCGAGGAGAGGCGGCTGGGCATGGTCGAAGGCGTCGAGCTGCTGCCGAAACGGGGCGTCTGGTCGCGACTCCTGAGCGCGCGGCGCCATGGCGACTATCTGTTCCTGCGCTACGGCCTGCGCGCGTGAGAGGCCATTAAGTTCATGGTTGTCCACAGGCGGCGGGGACGGTGTAGGCTCTGATTCCCCCATGAGAGCTCTCCCCCGCGAAGGCGAAGAGCAGGTCGACTCCGGCAACGGTCACGACGCGCTCGATTCCGTTCGCTCGTGGCTGGCGAGCGGCGCCCAGATGGTCGACCGGAGGCGCCGATTCGGCGACCACGGCAGGACCAGGAAGCTCCTGGTCGTCGACCCCTCGGCTCGCCCGAACGCGTCCGAGCGCTGGCATTCGACTACCTCGGCGCTACAGCGGCACACGGTTGGCGGCGCGCTGTCGGAGCTGGAGCCCGAGCACAGGCGCGTGATCACACTGGCGTACCTGGAGGGGCAGACGAACCGTCAGATCGCGGCGACCCTCGGCGTGTCGGTGACGACCGCGCGACGCAGGCTGTGGGCGGCGCTCGAGCGGCTCGAGCTGTACGTCAGCGCCGCGGGGGCGTGGTTGGCTGGGTTGCTCGTCGGCTTCAGCGTCTACGTGCTTTCAAGGCTCGCCAAGCTGACGGAGCCGGCGAACACGGCCCAGCGGGTTGCCGCGACGGTGACGGTTGGGGCGTTGGCGGCCGCGGCAGTCGGCGTGATCTACGTCCTTCCTTCGATAAGCGCTCCGCTGCACGCGTCGCCGAAGGCTGCGGCGCCGGCGGCTCCAGGCTTCCAGGTGATCTTTCCGGCGGCGAACATCAGCGCGCCGCACAGCGTCGCGCAGCCGGATCAGCAGGTGCTCGGCAATGCCGTGAAGAAAGCGGATGCTGCCACGGGCACCAACCATTCGAGCAACGGATGCCACGGCAACCTCACCGGCGCGGCCCCGACGGTCCCGGTGGGACGGCATGGATACCATCCGGCCGGACCTCCGGTCAACCCTCTGAAGGGGGGCTGCAAGAACCGCTAGCGCGCTAGCGGTCGGCTTCTCGGGTCCTGAGCTCGCGCAGCGTCCCGTCCTGCGCCTCGAGCAGCGCGCGCCGCACCGGACCGGGCAGGTCGCGCTTGAGCATCCCATTCACGAGGTCGACCAGCTCCTGGGTCACGATCGTGGCCGGGTACATCGAGCGCACGAACATCAGGCCCTCGTCGATCGAGTGACTCTCCCACACGTCGAGCAGCTCGTCGAAGTAGCGCTGCACGAACGGCTCGAGCAGCTCCTCCTGGTCCGCGCGATGGAAGCCGGCGGCGAATGCGCGCTTCATCGAGAGTGAGACCTCGTCACCGTTCTTGACAGCGCTCCAGGCCTCTTCCTTCGCGTCGCCGGCAGGCCGCGACGCCCGGGCGGTGGCCGCCGACCTTCGACCCTCCTCAGTCGGATCGAGCTTGAGCTCGGACGCGATGAGGTCGTCAGAGGCGGCGCCGATGCGCACCAGTGCCGTCACCGCGCTCCACCTGACGGCGAAGTCGATCTTGAGGCCGTCGAAGACGCTCTCCTGGTCGAGAAGCGAGCGCACGAGCTCCACATCAGACGGGCGCCGTGCGGCGTCGATGAACGCGCGCGTCCACAGCAGCTGCAAATCGCCGCCGGGAGTCGCTCGCATGGCCCGTTCCCGTGCCCCCGACGCCAGGATCTCGCGCGTCTCCGCTCGGTGCTTCGGGTTCCCGTACTCCTCGATAGCTCCCCACATGCGGCCGATGAACGCCGACACAAGCACGGGGTCCGACTCGACATCGATGTTGTCGAGCGAAAGGCGCGTGAAGTCGCGCGCCGGCAGCTCGGCGTCGCGAGTCATGTCCCAAAGCGCGCTCCACAGGACCGCCCGTGCGAGCGGATCATTCAGCCCCTTCAGGTGCTCTCGCGCGGTCGCCAGGGAGCGGCCGTCGAGCCGCAGCTTGGCGTAGGCGACGTCAGTGTCGTCGGGCAGGATCAGCGCCGGCAGCGGCTTGCCGTCGAGCTCCGGCACCGGCGTGAGCTCTCCGTCCACGTCGAGCTCCACCGAGCTCCGGTGGCGGAGCGTCGATTCGTGCAGGTCGTACAGGCCCAGCCTCATTCGCTGCGGCCGCAGCGTCGGGTACTTGGCCGGCGCGCTCTGCCGGATCGCGACGTGCTTGATGCGATCGCCATCGGCCTCGAGCTCGGTCGCGAGCGTGTTCACGCCCTCCTTCTCGAGCCATACGCGCGACCAGGACTCGAGGTCTCGCCCTGACGCCTCTTCGAGCGGACGCAGGAAGTCCGGCAGCTCGGTGTTGCCGTACTCGTGGCGGTGGAAGTACTCGCTGATCCCCTTGTAGAAGCGCTCTTCACCGACCCATGAGGCCAGCTGCTTCAGCACCGACGCCCCTTTTTCGTAGGTGATGGCATCGAAGTTGAGGTGCACCGAATCGACGTCGGGAATGTCCGCGACGATCGGATGCGTCGTCGGCAGCTGGTCCTGGGCGCGCGCCCTCGATTTCATCCGCGTCGCGAAGTCGAGCCAGGCGTTCTTGAACCTGGTCGCGCCGACCAGCGACACATACGCCATGTAGGTCGCGAAGCTCTCGTTGAGCCACAGGTCGTTGAACCATTTCATCGTCACCAGGTCGCCGAACCACATGTGCGCCATCTCGTGAAGGATCGTCTCGGCGCGTGAGAGCCGCGACGCATCGGTGACGCGCGAGCGGAACACCATGCGCTCCGAGTGCGTCACACAGGCGGCGTTCTCCATGGCGCCCGCCGAGAACTCGGGCACGAACAGCTGGTCGTATTTGCCGAACGGGTACCGATACCCGAACCGCCAGACGAAGAAGTCGAGGCCTTGCTTCGTGACCTCGAAGATCTCGTCGGTGTCCAGGTATTCGGCGAGCGATTGGCGAACGTAGAGCCCGAGCGGGATGTCGTGGTGGACGTCACGGAACGACGCGTAGTCGCCTGTGACGATGGCGGTGATGTAGGTGGAGATCGGGTCGGTGGCGGGGAAGCGCCACTCGCCGCCCGCAGGCCTGGCCGGCGTCGTGTTCGAGACCACCACCCAGCCCTCGGGCGCCGTGACCGACAGCTCGAACGTGGCTTTCAGGTCAGGCTGGTCGAAGCACGCGTACACGCGGTGCGCGTCATTGCTCTCGAACTGGCTGTGCAGGTAGTGGCGGCCGTCAACTGGGTCCTTGAACCTGTGCAGCCCGGTCCCGTCGTGCATGTACTCGGCGGTCGCGTTGACCTCGAGCCGGTTCTCCGCCGCGAGCCCGTCGAGCTGAAGGCGGCCACCGTCGAAGGCGCTCGCGGGAAGCGATCTGCCGTTGAGCGTCGCGTGCTCAACCGACGGGCCGATGAATTCGATGAACGTTGAGGCGCCGGGTCGAGCGCAGCGAAAGTCGGCAACCGTCGACGAGGTGAAGGTTTCCCCGCCAGTGGTCAGGTCGAGCCGCACCCGGTAGCGGATGTCGGAAACCAGCTGCGCGCGCGCCCGCGCCTCATCACGCGTCAGGTTGTTGCGGATGCGTCGAATTTAGCGCGTCAGCAGGAGTCGCCGCCGAGCGTGATCGGAGCGGACGCAGCCACTGAGGGCGATTGCGTCACCACAACGACTGCCGCGGACTTTGGCCCGGCAGGCAGCGTCACGGTCTTGTCGAGGATGACGAGGATGAAACCTGGGGGCGTGAACGAGGCGCCCGGCAGGTCCTGGGTCGTGCCGGCGCATCGATCGAAGTATTTGATGACGAAAGAAACGTTGCCTCGCTGCACCGACGAGAACTTGATGTCGACCTCGAGCTTGCAGCTGCCGCCGATCTGAGTGCAGCTCGAGTTGGCGGGGTCGATGATGACGCTCGTGATCGGCGCCGCCGCGGCGGGTCCGTAGACCGGGATGGCCTTCAGCACGTTGGTCGGCGTCGGGCTGGCTTTGGACGACGGTTTCGTCGACGGCGACGTGTTCACCCGACCGGTTGTTGTGGCGCCGCCCTTGCTCAGCACGTACGCCCCGCCTCCGCCGAGGATGAGCAGCAGCACGATGCCGATGACCGCGGGCAGGACCCAGCGCGGCCGGCCGGACGGCCCTCCACCGTAGTCGTCCCTCTGCTTCTTGGGCGCAGTCTTTCGCGCCGGGGCTGGGGCTGGGGCGCGGGGGATGGGCGGGGTCGCGACCGGCGCGGGCTCCGGCGCGTACGTAACCGGAGCGGTGTAGCTCGGGGATGTGACCGCCTCGCGGAGCTCCGCCGGCACCGGCCCGGGTATCGGCGTGGCCTCGCCGGTCCACTCCGAGCTCGACGCGTGGGCGGGGCCAGGAGTCCAGGAGCCGGTCTGGACCGGGCTCCAGGAGGGGCTTCCGCCACCGCCGCCCGGCTCGCGCGCTGCGACGGCAGCCGCCGGAGTTTCCGGTTTGCCTGGCTCCGGCCAATCGGCCGCCGGCGCGCCTGGCTCTTCCGCCGACGAGGTCGCCGCTGCGGCCGCTTCGACGGGCGCCCACGACATCGCCGCGGCGGATTCCGGGATCGGAGCCGGTTCCGGTGAGGGTGCAGGCTCCGGCGTCTCCGGGTGCTCCGTGGCGAATGCGGAGGTATCGGCGGGGGCAGGCATTGCGGGCGATGGCGCGGGCTCAGGTTCGGGAACCTGCGCCGGCATGATCGGCGGAGGCTCTGGAGGAGCCGCGGGCTCGGCCGGCGCCGATTGATAGGCCGACGGAGGCGAATAGGTGTCCAGCGGTCGCGGGATCGAGCTGTACGTGTCCATCGAGCGGGGCGGAGGATCGTAGGAGGCAGGCCTTTGGGCGGGCGTGTCTTCGAGCGGTGGGGGCGCCGGCTTCGGCGCTTCAGGGACGAACGGGGTGACCGACGGCATCTCGCGGCCGCCTGCACGCAGCGCCATCTCGCTCTGAGCCGCAAGCTGGCGGTCGGGCGCCATAAGGGGACCGGCCATCTCGCGCAGGGCGCCCTGAGCGCGATCCACCGCAGGGCCCATGGCCCCGCTCGCCATCGAGCGCATGGTCACCACGAGACCTGGAGGCAGCTCGGCCGGGGCCGGTGCCCCCGCCGGGTCGACTCCGAACGCTGAGCAGATCGCCATGCCGCACGAGCGGACGTCCGCGCGCAGATCGCCCTGGCTAGGCGCTCCGCGCACCGCGGCTACAGGATGCCCGGCCAGGCGCGCCTCGCCGTTGGCCGTGAGGCGCACTGCGGTGGCGTCGAATCCGCCCATCGCGACGCCCGCTTCATGCAGCGCCGCGACGCCGGACAGCAACGACGTGCCGAGGGCTGCCGCGGCATGTGGCGTGAAGCGGCCCCTCGCGAGCACGGTGCTCAGAGGAGTGCCCTCGTTGGGCTCGACCGCGATCCATACGCCGTTGGCGTCGGTGCCCCATGCCAGCACAGGCGAGAGCGACGGGTGGGGATGCTCGGCGAGGCGCTGGATGCGCGGAACGGCCGCGGCGGCCGCGGCCGGAGGCACCGGGATCTCGTGCACGACCACCTGCTTGCCGCTCTTGAGCACGGCTTTCCAGCCTTGCGCCGATCCCGCGGGAATCGACTCGAGTGGCTTTGGCTTCGGCTCGGACTCGGGCATGTAGGGCGCATGGTACCCTTCGGGGACGTGGCTTATGTCATCGTCCAGCCATGCGTAGGTGTGAAGGACGCCTCCTGCGTAGAGGTCTGCCCCGTGGATTGCATTCACACCGACGACGCGGCGGACATGTATTACATCGATCCCGACGAGTGCATCGACTGTGGCGCTTGCGTGGATCCGTGCCCGGTGGACGCGATCTTTCCCGAGGATGAGGTCCCGGCCCAGTGGAGTGACTTCATCAAAATTAACGCCGACTACTTCAAGAAGTAGCTTTCTTTACGTCCGGTGTGGCGCGGTCGGAGAGACCCCGGCGAGAGATTCGGCGATCCAGGTGGCCCAGATGCGGGTGAATCGACGAGCAGCGCAGCGAGCGCATTGGAGAACTGCGTGAGCGAGCAGCGCAGGAGATGAACCCGCAGATGGGCCGCATGGGCGCCGAAGATCCGCCGGGGGGCTCTCCGCACCGCGCCACAAGGCACGCTGTAACCCTCGTCCCGGGCGATGGTGTCGGGCCTGAGATCTGCGACGCGACAGTCCGCGTGCTCGAGGCGACCGGCGTCGAGTTCGACTGGGATGTGCAGCAGGCGGGCGACCGCGCGATCAAGGAGTTTGGGACTCCGCTGCCGCCGCACGTGCTCGATTCGATCCGCAAGAACCGAGTCGCGCTCAAGGGACCGATCACCACGCCGGTGGGCAGCGGCTTTCGCAGCGTCAACGTGGCGCTGCGGCAGGAGCTCGACCTTTACGCGCTGGTGAGGCCGGTCAGGGCGTACAAGGGCGCGCGCAACCTTCGCGACGACCTGGACTTCGTCATCATCCGCGAGAACACCGAGGACATATATGCGGGCATCGAGTTCGAGCAGGGCACGCCAGACGCAAAGCACCTGATCGAGGAGATCTCGGGCCTGCTGAAGAAGAGGATTCGGCCCGACAGCGGATTGTCGATCAAGCCGATCTCCATCACCGGGTCAGAGCGCATCGTCCAGTTTGCGTTCGACTACGCGCGCAACAACAAGCGGCGCAAGGTCACCGCCGTGCACAAGGCGAACATCATGAAGCACACCGACGGGCTGTTCCTTGCGGTCGCGCGTCAGGTCGCGGAGAAGAACAAGGACATCGAGTTCGAAGATCGCATCGTCGACAACATGTGCATGCAGCTGGTGCTGCGGCCGCGCGAGTACGACATCCTCTGCTGCCCGAACCTGTACGGCGACATCATCTCGGACCTCGGCGCGGGAATGATCGGCGGGCTCGGCCTTGCGCCCGGCGCCAACATCGGCAGCAACGGGGCGGTCTTCGAGGCCACGCACGGCAGCGCGCCGAAGTACGCGGGCCAGAACAGGGTCAACCCGATGGCGGTGATGCTGTCCGGCGTGATGATGCTGCGGCACCTGGAGGAGCACGACGCCGCTCATGCGTTGGAGACCGCGATCGCCGACGTGATCGCGCTGGGCAAGAGCGTGACCTACGACCTGAAGGAGAAGCGCGACGACCCTACGGCTGTCGGGACGAGCCAGGTCGCCGACGCGGTTGTGGCTCAGCTGCGATCAATTGGTCCGATCCAGCCCGCACCCGGCGTGTAGAGCAGGGACGTCCTGAGGGCTCTCACCCCGGAGGTCACCCGCCTGCGCAAGCTCTGGGACGAGCACGTCCATTCCGCGCTGCCTACCGACGGTTCCGATGCACGCCTGCAGGAGGTCGCGCTCTACTCGTCGTGGCTTGGCAGCATCGTGGAGTCGGCGGTGACGAGCGGCGAGCTGGACGCCAAGCACGAACAGATGCTCAAGGTGCGCAGGGAGGAGGGGAACCAGGCTCTTTTTCGAGCCAGCGGCGAGTTGGGCGAACCGGTGCGATCATACGTGGCGCGTTTGCTGGCCATGGAGGAGATACTCAGCTCGCTTCCGGTTCGAAGGTGAGGCTTGCGGCACTCATCGTCGCGAGCGCCGCGGTGCTGTCCGCGTGCATCGGGAGCACACAGCCGGTCGCGAACACGGGTCCGCTGACGGCGCCGGTCACTGTGCCCGCGCTCGACCGCTCCGACCAGCCTTCCTTCGGCGATCGAACCGGGCAGCCGCCGGCCCTGAGCCTGCAGGAGCTTTTCCACCCGACGTTCAACGTACCGCTCGACCCGTCGAAGTTCCGGACCTTGCTGGTGACCGGTGACGTGATCCCGGCGCGCGGCGTCGACTACTTCGCCAACGTCCGCCACGACTTCCTGTGGCCGTTCCGGCCGACCGCTGCGTACGCGAAGAACGCGGACATCACGTACATCAACCTCGAGTCGCCTCTGTTCGCCGGCTGCCCGGTCAATCCGGGCCCGACGTTCACGTTCTGCGGCGACGCGCGGTTCGTGGACGGGCTGACCCTGATGGGCGCGGACGTCGCGAACCTGGCCAACAACCACCTTTCCAAC
>VBFW01000250.1 GCA_005880525.1 Chloroflexota bacterium
GATGGAGGTCCGAGGGGCATGTCGGTGCCGAACAGCACGTGGTCCGGACCGAAGAAGTCGAGCACGCATTGCACAGCGTTGGGAGCGCCGAAGAGTGCTGTGTCCGCGTAGAAGCGTTTGAAGTAAACAAGAGGCGGTTGGGGCAGGTTGTCCTTCACCTGCCGGTAACCCGGCCCCATCGCCAGGCGGGAAGAGAAGTGCGGCACCATCCCCGCCCCGTGGTGCGCCAGGACTTTCAGATCCGGGTGGCGCTCCATCAGTCCTGAGTAGACGAGGCGCGAAAGCGCGGCGGCTGTCTCGTACGGCCAGCCCAGCGACCACCACAGACCGTAGTTCGACGTGGCTTCCGCCGGATAGTCGGTCCACGCGGCGCTGCGCGTCGGATGCAACCAAGCCGTCACGCCCAGCTCTTCTAGACGCGCGAAGACCGGCTCGAAGCGAGGATCGTCGAGCGGCACGCCCTGCACGTTCGAGTAGATCTGGGCGCCCAGCGCGCCGAAATCCGCAACGGCCCGATCGAGCTCACGAAGCGAGGCCTCGGTGTCGTTGAGCGGCAGGGCGGCGGCGAAGCCCACGAAGCGATCGGGGTGCGTCTGCACCAACTCGGCCATCTCGTCGTTTGCGAGGGCCGCGAACTCCGCGGCGATCGTGGGCGGCCCGATCTCTTCGATGGGCGGCACCGCAAGAACCAACACCTGGCTGTAATCGCCGAACGGCTCGACCGCGCGGCGGCGCGCATCCAGGTCAGTCAGCGCTTCGTCGTACCGGAACACGCCCTCGCGGTAGTAGCGAAGCTGTGCCGGCGCCATGGCCTGCTTCAGATGGCGCTCCAGGCGGACCAGATAGCGAGAGGGGAGGATGTGGGCGAAAGCGTCGATCCTCCGCATCAGCATCTCCTGATCAGCTTGAGATTAGGCCCCAGGCATGTAAGGACCGGAGGCGGACGCGTGGTCCCTCTCCGGTCAGTGCTTCACCTGCGCGGGGCCCCGCAGCGACAGCCTGTTGCCGTCAGGGTCGTTGAAGTTGACGTACCCGGCCCCATTGGGATAGACGACCGGCTCCTTCTCGACGAACTCGACCCCAAGAGATTTCAGGTGCTCGAACTCGCCGTCCAGGTCGCTGGTATTGATGATGCAGGTACCCGGGATCGGGCCCGCCGTCGCGTCGGCCTTGCCCGGTGTCCCTGGCCAGAGAACAACCTGCAGGTCTTGACCTTTGAGGCCGACAGTCACGAACTTGACCCGGCCGGCCGGATTCTCCTCGCGCTTCTCGAAACCCAGGGTGTTGATGTAGAAGTCGAGCGCCTTGTCCTGATCCCGTACGAACAGCGTTACGTACGCCACCTGCTTGAGCATGCTTCCTCCATTCCCTGAATTCACCAATCGGCACTTCTCTTGTCAGGCTAGGTTCCGCGTGCGGCGAAGGCTTCTCGAAAACTGCTCGATTACCAGTTCGCTTCCATGTCGATGTAGCCCAGACCGCGCGCCCGCCGGTCCGTCCATCTATATAGGACGTAGCCGAGCACCACCGTGCCGGCGGTCGCGATCACCAGGCGGAGCAGAACCTCCCCGTCCGACAGATTCGGGAACATTTCGTAAACGCCCCCGTGCAGGATGGATCGCCGGCACAGTTCGAGCCAGTAAGGCAGC
Source organism: Chloroflexota bacterium (assembly GCA_005880525.1). Taxonomy (GTDB): domain Bacteria; phylum Chloroflexota; class Dormibacteria; order Dormibacterales; family Dormibacteraceae; genus CF-118. The sequence continues at coordinate 1,650 of VBFW01000250.1, forward strand.
GGCGACAGGGCGGCCAGCCACGCGATCGGGCCGGGCAGCACGGCGATGGGAAAGATCGCCCCAGAGAAGAGGTAGAGGAACTGCGCCATGATCTCGCCATAGCCGTGCGTGTCTTTGCCCGCGAGCAAGACCATGCTCAAGGTGATCGCGAAGGCGACAACTGAGATGAAGGCGAGAGCGCAGGCCGCGATCAGCAACGGATAGTCGATGCGCAGCGGGCTGATGGAGAGATTCAGCGCGAAGGCGCCGACGACCAAAACGATCACCACCGACGCGGCGGCGCTCGCCAGCTTGGATGTCGCCCTCCCGATGAGGAAGATCGGAAATCCGAGCGGCGCCATGTACGAGTACTTGAGGATGTGATAGCGGCCGCGGTCCTCGAGGATCCCGGTCGCAAACTCGGAGACACCCTCCTGGATGAATGACCAGAAGGCCGTGCCGATGATCAGGAACGCGAGGTACGGGCGTGCCGCCGCCGCGTTGTGGGTGATCACCGAATACATGACGGCGAGGATCAGCGCCACCGAGATCGGTCGCAGCACCGAGTAGGTGACGAAAAGGATCGGGCGCGTCCAGCTGCTCGAAACCGCCCATCCCAGGCGCACGGCCGCCGCGTATCCGATGACCTGGCGAGGCAGGACTACTCCCATCGCGTCACCAGCTTTCCGTCTCTTCTCGCGCGCGACTCCATGAAACGAAGCGAGACGCCGGCGAGCACCGCAAAGATCGGGACCTGGATCGCCACGAGCAACGCCTCCGTGCCGGCAGGGATGAAGACCGGGGTGCCCGGCAAGAGCAGCTGTCGCATCGCATCGAGCCCGAGAGTCATCGGCACGATCGAAGCGGCGCCACCCACGTATGCGCCAAGCGCGTGCACGGGAAAGTAGAGCCCTGACAGGAAGTTGACGGGTTCCTGCATCGCGTTCGACAGGTGCCAGGCTTCGCGGCCATAGAAAAGGAAGAGGCTCGCCAGCAACATGCCGAGGCAGTACAGCGCTGACAGGGTGAGCAGAAACACGCCGATTGCGGGCAGGCTGCCGGCCGCCGTGTATGTGATGCCGAACAGCAGCGAGCCGAACACCAGGATCACGACTGCGCGAAGCGTGACGGTGAACATCGATCCGAGCGCCATTCCGAGGAGAACACCCTCGAACGTGGTCGGCGAGATGACGTACAGCTCCAACGTG
>VBFW01000251.1 GCA_005880525.1 Chloroflexota bacterium
GATTCCATCTCGTGCTGCGCGCGCCGGTAGCGCTCGTAGGTGGTCACGATCGGTCGCAGCCCCGCCTGCTCGCGCGCCAGCTTGGTCAGCCTCGCGTGGTCGGTCGCCACCTCGGGGCGCGCCATCTCGGCCTCGATCTCGCGGTAGCGCCGCGCGATCGACTCGAGTCGATCAATCACGCTGCGGCCTCTTGTTCCTCGCCCTCGCGCGCGCTGTTGAACGCTGCGATCGCGACCTCGAGCATGTCGTCCGAGGGCTCGCGGGTCGTGAACTTCTGCGTGCCGAGCACGGGCAGCAGCAACACCGAGACGATCGGGTTCTCGCGGTGGCGCGCCATGTAGCGGATGCTCTCGAAGCCGAGCCCCGCGATGACAGGGATCGCAAGCACGCGGCTGGCGATGAGCCAGAACCAGTTGGGCTGCGCGAGCGCGACCACGCTGAACACCACGATGCTGACCACCATCACCACGAGCAGGAAGCCGGTGCCGCAGCGCGGGTGGAGCAGGCTGGCCCGCCGCACCGACGAGACCTCGACCGGCCACCCGGCCTCGAATGCGTTGATCGTCTTGTGCTCGGCCCCGTGGTACTGGAAAACCCGCCTCACGTCGGGCAGCAGCGCGATGAGCGACAGGTAGCCGAGCACCAGCCCCACGCGGATCACGCCCTCGACGAGCACGAAGAAGAAGCCACCGCTTTTGTGCACCGCGACTCCGGCGAGCAGAAGAGGCAGACCGATGAAGAGCGCCAGCGCAAACACCAGCGCCACCGCCACCGAGCCGGTGATCTCCCTCTTGCTGATCTGGATGTCGCGCGAGCCGGCGTTCATGTTGGCCGACCACATGAGCGAGCGCATGCCCAGGTGCATCTGCTCGCCGATGAGCGCGATGCCGCGCACGAACGGCAGCTTCCAGAACCGGCTCGTGTAGATCGACGCCTTCAGCTCACCGCGGTCGATGACTATCTCTTTGGTCGTGGGCACGCGCACGGCGACTGCGTAATAGCGCTTGCCGCGCATCATCACGCCCTCGATGACCGCTTGACCCCCGTAGAAGAAAGGCTCTTTCTTGGGGGTTACCAGCTCCGCAGAGGGGATGTCCTCCGGGAGCGGCATCTATCGGGCCTTGGCGGCCCGCTTGCGGAAGCGCTCGACCTGTCCGCCCGTGTCCACGATGCGCTGCGTCCCTGTGAAGAAGGGGTGGCACACCGAGCAGATTTCGGTCTTGAGCTCTTTGCGAGTCGAGCCCGTCGTGAACGTGTTTCCGCACACGCAAGTGACGAGCGCGTCTTCATAGTAAGTCGGGTGAATCTGTGCCTTCAAGTCAGTGGCTCCTGTGAGAGTTTATCGGACGAGGGGACCGAGCAAGGTGTCGGCCTGCAGGCTCATGACGCCGAGGTAGATCACCAGGGCGAGCCAGGCCGCCCCCATCGCGATGCGTCCGCGCATCGGAACGGACGTGTAGTAGGGGTTGCTGGAATCACGGAAACACGGGGATCAGGTTGAGGAGGTTGAGGAAGAATCCAAGGGCGGCCGCCAGTAGAAGCACGTCCCAGCCGGTGGACAAGTAAAGGAAATAGGCCGCTGTGGCGCCGATGGTGCCGGCGATCGGGCCGGCGATGCCGATTTGCGCCTGCTTGACCGCGCTGGTCGGGTGGGAGCGCTGGAAGATGGCCGCGCCGAGAAACGGGATGAAGATGGGCGCCGTCGCCTGCATGCCCTGGCGGCGGATCTCGAGGACGTGTCCCATCTCGTGGACGAAGATCATGGCAATCAGGGCGGCGGCGAACCACGGACCCCGAATCCAGGCGTAGCCCGCGAAGCTGATCAGCACCGAGACGACGGTGCCAAGCGCCGGAATTTTGAGAAGTAGCAGGCCGCCGTACTTGAGGAAGGCGATGATCGCCGCCCCCAGGCCGGTCAGCCAGCCGGCGGTGGCGCCATTGGAGCGCGGCGCGGGCGAGTAGTGGTAGGGCGACTGGGGCGGGATGTCCGCGCCCCCCTGGTACATCGGCGGGGGCGGGATGTACTGGCCACCCTGCGGCGGTAGCTCATTGGGGTTCTGCATCTGCACCTAGTTCTACCCGCCCTAGGAACGCGCTAATCCCGGTAAGAGACCTGGGCGAACTCGGTTCCGCTGGGGCCCTGGAGCTCGATCGTCATCGAGCAGGCGTCCAGCGGACAGCGGGCCGGCACGACCTCGCCCTGGGAGCCGGTCAGCGGGTCGGTGACGCTGAGCGCCCCGGTCGCCCGGTGGACCTTCACCTCTTCAGTGTTTCCAGGCGCCCTCAGGAGGTCGAAGCAGATGCCCTGGCCTGGTGCGAGCTGCACCGTCCCGGACGGCACCTCGGCGACGAATGTGGTCACCACCAGGTCGAGGCGCCCCGAGTCGCTCTCGGTCACGAGCACGTTCTGGGCGCCGTCGAAACCGAGGCCCTGAGGGTTCCGCAAGCCGGTGGCGACGTTGCGGCCGGTGCTGACGTCGACCAGGCGACCCGCGCCGGGAAGGATCGCCAGCACGTGGGCATCGGACGTGCGCAAGGCGTCGTCGACGCCGGGCAGTCCCCCGGCGAGCTTCGTGACGCGGCCGCCCGCGATCTCGAAGACCGCGCTCGCGTTCTCGTCAGATATGAGGTAGCCGCCGTTGCCCGGCTCCGGCCAGGAGCCTGCCGGGCGGCTGAAGCCGGTGAATCGTTTCGTGACGTGGCCGCCGGTGTCGACAAGCAGCACCACGCCGTGCGGGCTGTCCGGGACGACGAGCCCGGTCCCGTCGGTGGTCGCCGAGATGCCGTCGAGGTTCTCCCCGCTCGCCACTGGCTGCAGCTGCAGCACTGTGCGCATGCCCGTGTCGGTCAGCGCGACGACGCGGGCGTTGAACTGATCCGCCACATACGTAGTTCCGCCGACCATGGCGATGCCCTCGGCCTCAGGCACTACCTGCGGCAGGCGCTGAACCTTACCCGGGGCGACGACGCGCGCGATGTGCCCGTCGCCGTGCTCGCCCACCAGCACGCTGCCGTCGTCGGGCACGTAGAGCAGGTCGTCGGGAACGTTCATGCCGGTCGCCAGCAGGACGACAGGATCACCGGACGCGACGCCGGGCGCGGGCGCCAGGGGCGACGGCTTGGCGCACGGCGGCGCGCTGGGTGAAGGGATCGGGCTCGCAGACGGCGAAGGTCGAGCCTGCGCTGTGCTCGATGAGCACGCCACGAGCAGGAGCAGCAGGGCCGCGGCGGTGAGCCGGCCTACTTCTCTTCCGACTCTTCGAGCAGCTCTGCCGGTCGCAGCTCCATCTGGTCGATGCCGCTCTGCAGGAACGCCGATCGCACGAAATCCCTGAACAGCGGGTGCGCGCGGTTCGGGCGCGAGCGGAACTCGGGGTGGAACTGGCTCGCCACGAACCACGGGTGGCCTGCCAGCTCGATGATCTCCACCAGGCGGCCGTTCGGCGACACGCCGCTGAACACCATGCCCGCGTCTCCCAGCACGTCGCGGTACTCGTTGTTGAACTCGAAGCGGTGGCGGTGGCGCTCGTACACGACCTCCTCGCCGTAAGCCTTGTGCGCCAGCGAGCCGGGCGCGAGCTTGCACGGATAGAGGCCGAGCCGCATCGAGCCGCCCATCTGGTCGACGTTTCGCTGCTCGGGCATCAGGTCGATCACCGGAGTCGAGGTGAAGGCAGCGAACTCGGTGGAGTTGGCGTCGGGCGCGTCTAGCGCCTCACGCGCCAGGTCGATGACGGCGCACTGCATGCCGAGGCAAAGGCCGAGGTACGGGATGCGGTTGTGGCGCGCGTAACGCGAAGCGATGACCTTGCCCTCGATGCCGCGGTACCCGAATCCGCCTGGAACCACGATTCCGGCCACGCCCATCAGCGGCGACGTGTCGCCTGCGTCGAGCTTCTCGGACGAGACCCAGCGGATGTCGATCGCGAGCCCGTGGTGGATGCCCGCGTGCTTCAGCGACTCGATCACGCTGAGGTACGCGTCGGGCAGCGCCACGTACTTGCCGACCAGGGCTATGGGCACGCTTGCGCGCGGGTGCTTGATGCCGTCGACGAGCTCGATCCACGGCCCGTTGTCGGGCGCATGGGTGGTCTCGTCCAGCTCGAAGTGCCTCGCCATCACCTTGCCGAGGCCGGAAGCCTCGAGCATCAGCGGCACCTCGTATATCGAGTCGACGTCCGGCACGGAGACCACCGCCTCGCGCGGCACGTCGCAGAACAGCGCGATCTTCTCCTTGAGGTCCCCGTCGATCTCTTTCTCGGAGCGGCAGATGATCGCGTCCGGCTGGATGCCGATGGCGCGGAGCGCGTGCACAGAGTGCTGCGTGGGCTTGGTCTTCATCTCCTGGCCATGGACGACCGGCACGAGCGAGCAGTGCACGTAGAACACGTTCTGGCGCCCGAGGTCGTTCTTCAGCTGGCGGATCGCTTCCAGGAACGGAAGGCTTTCGATGTCGCCGACGGTCCCACCCACCTCGACCACGACGGCATCCACCTGCGGGTCGCGCGAGGCGCGGAGGATCTTCTCCTTGATGACGTTGGTCACGTGCGGGATGACCTGCACCGTTGCGCCCAGGTAGTCGCCTCGCCGCTCGCGCGCGATGACCGCCTGGTAGATCTTTCCGGTCGTCACGTTGGACGCGACCGTCAGGTTCTCGTCGACGAACCGCTCGTAGTGCCCGAGGTCAAGGTCGGTCTCAGCGCCGTCATCGGTGACGAACACCTCACCGTGCTGGTAGGGGCTCATCGTGCCGGGGTCGACGTTGAGGTAGGGGTCCAGCTTCTGGAGGGAGACGCTCAGGCGCCGGGCCTTCAGGATGTTTCC
>VBFW01000252.1 GCA_005880525.1 Chloroflexota bacterium
CGCGGCGATGATGCGCAGGCCGTTGCCGCTCTTCTGCGCCTCGGACGAGTCAGGGTTGAAGATGCGAACGGTCATCGACCATGGCTCGAAGGCCAGCAGGCCGTCCGAACCGAGGCCGCGATTGCGGTCGCACAGGACGGGCAGCAGCGGCACGACCTGGTCGAGCGCCGCAGGCATGTCCAGCACGAGGTAGTCGTTGCCGAGCGCCTGATATTTGCTGAGGTCTATTTGCGACAACGTCCCAATAATCGAGGAATTCGTGGCGGCGTACGAGTGTTGTCTAAAATGACGCGACATGCGGGATCTCGTCTGGCCTGCTCAGCGACTGGTTTACCACCCGGCCTGCTTCTGTAGCTGACCGGCCGTTTGCTCGCGCCGCAAAGGCGCGCCCATCTGGCCGTATTCGTTATCGATCACCAATCCCTTGGTTCATTGCCATTTCAGGAGGTTTTGAGAATTGAGCTCATCGACAACCACAGCGAAGGCGCTGGTCAGCACCGAGTGGATCGCTGACCACGCGAAGGACAACGGACTGCGTCTCGTGGAGGTCGACGTCGACCCGTCGAACTACGAGAAGGGCCACATCGACGGCGCGGTCGGATGGAACTGGAAGAAGCACCTCCAGGACCAGCTCGTCCGCGACATCGCGGGCAAGGCGGCGCTCGAGCAGCTGCTGGGCGAGAGCGGCATCACGCCCGACACGAACATCGTGCTGTACGGCGACAACAACAACTGGTTCGCCGCCTACGCGTACTGGGCCCTCAAGTACTACGGCCACGACAAGGTGCAGCTGGTTGACGGCGGCCGCGTCAAATGGGAGAAGGAAGGGCGGGAGTACAGCACGGAGGTTCCGAGCCATGGCCAGACGCATTACCACTTCCACGGTTCGACACGTGAAGACATCCGCGCCTACAAGGACCACGTGCAGTCGAAGATCGGCAAGGCCGCCCTGGTCGACGTCCGCTCGCCGAAGGAGTTTTCGGGCGAGCTGCTCGCGCCGGAGAACCTTCCCCAGGAGGGTGCTCAGCGCGGCGGCCACATCCCGACCGCGGCCAGCATCCCGTGGGCGACGGCCGTAAACGCTGAGGACGGAACCTTCAAATCGATCGACGAGCTGAAGCAGATCTACGGCGGCAAGGGCGTGACCGCGAACAAGGAAGTGATCGCGTACTGCCGCATCGGCGAGCGGTCGGCGCACACGTGGTTCGTGCTGCGCGAGCTTCTCGGCTACCCCGACGTCAAGAACTACGACGGTTCATGGACCGAGTGGGGGAGCTCGATTCGGGTTCCCATCGAGAAGTAGTCATGTCGAGCGCCCTGCAGACAGTCGATCACTCAGCTCTCAAGGTGAACCAGACGGGCATCATCGTCACGGTGCTCGTCGCGGTCATCGGCAGCGCCTTCTTCACGCCGCTGATCTGGCTCATCCCGTTGCTCGCCATCGTGCTGCTGCTGGGCACGTTCGTTCCGCAGCTCGCTCTGTTCAAGCAGCTCTATTTCCAGGTCCTGAAGCCTCGCGGTATCGTCAAGCCGCGTCCGGTCCAGGACCGTCCTGAGCCTCACAACTTCGCGCAAGGTCTCGGCGGGGTCTTCCTCGCCGTTGCGAGCGTTCTGCTCCTGCCGTTCGAGATCGCGGGCCTCGCCCTCGCGTTGCTGGTGGCGGTGCTCGCATTCGTCAACCTCGCGTTCGGTTACTGCCTCGGCTGCCAGATCTACTTCCAGCTTGGCAAGCGAGGACTCATAAGGGCGTGAATCCACAGCTCTGGGCAGTGGCGGTGGCGGGCGTCGTCGTGCTCGCTGCCGCCATCCTGGAGTTGATCCGTTCGACGCGCGCACGGCGCGCGGCGCTGATTTGCGAAGGCGCGCCGTCCACCGAGCCGTACATCCTCTACTTCACAGGCGACGGCTGCACCGTTTGCCGGACGCACCAGGAGCCGGCCCTGGCGAAGCTGAGCGGCGTGCGCATCGACAAGGTGGACGCCATCGCGCAGCGTGACCTCGCCGAAAGCTTCCACGTCTACACATTGCCGACCACGGTGGTCATGTGCACGAATGGCAAAGCGCTCTACGTGAACTACGGCTACGCGTCGGCGCGCAAGCTCGAAGGTCAGCTCGCCGATGCCCGGAGCGGGCTGGGGGCGACGGCCACCGCTTAAGCTGGGTCGGATGCGTCTCCGTGTGATTCTCATCGCGATCGTTCTGCTGCTCGTCGCGGCATGTGGCGATTCCTCGCAGAGCTTGTCTTCGTCGCAGACGATCACCATTGGCGCGATCTATCCGCTGAGCGGTCCGCAAGCGTCCGGTGGCAAGGAGGAGCTGGGCGGAGTCCAGGCCGCGCTGCAGCTGGCGCAGGCGCAGGGCGTGCTCGATCATCGCGTGCAGCTGCGCATCATCGATGCGATCACGCCCGCGCAGGCGACTGCGGCGGTCGATCAGCTGGTCCGCCAGGACCACGTGCCGGCGATCCTCGGCACGTACGGCAGCACGCTCTCGGCCCCGGCGTCGGCTCGCGCCGAGAAACTGAAGACCATCTACTGGGAGACGGGCGCAGTCGCCGATCCGATCACAGCTCAGCGCCGGTACGTCTTCCGCACGGTCGCGACCGGCAGCTCGCTGGGGCACATGGCTGTCACATTCACGCACGACGTGCTGATCCCCGCGAGTGGTCTATCAGCGCCGCGCGTGGTGATCGTGCATGTCAATGACATCTACGGACAGTCGGTCGGCGGTGGCGAGCTCGGGCTCGCGCAGCAGCTGGGCATCAAGGTCGTCGACACGATCTCCTACAACCCCAACGCATTCGATCCTCACGCCCTGGCCGGCCGCGTCGCCGACGACAAGCCCGACTTTCTGTGGGACGTGAGCTATCTCGACGACGGCGTGGCGATCTGGCAGGCGATCCAGAGCCGGCACATTCCCATCAAGGCGGCCGTGGGGACGAGCTCGGCCTTCTGCATGCCTGAGTTCGGCCGCAGGCTCGGCGCCCAGGCGGTTGGCGTTTACGCCGCGGACAAGCCGGACGCCACCATCAGCGCAGCGGCGCTGTCACCCGCCGGCCGCAAGCTCCTCGCCATGGCGGTGAGCTCGTACGAGCGCTACAACCACGCGGCTATGAGCATCCCGGCCGTGGCGGGCTTCGTCGGCGCGTGGACGCTGCTGCACGACGTGCTGCCCAACATCCCCGGCGCGATCACGCCGGGCTCGATCCGCGCGGCGGCGCTGAAGGTCGACGTCCCGGCCGGCGACAGCATCAACGGCGGCGGGGTTCGGTTTGGCGCCGAAGGCACGCTGGACCAGGGGCAGAACACGCGCGCTGCAGCCGTGGTCGGCCAGTGGCAGGGGGTGCAGGACATGCGCGTCGTCTATCCGGCCGCCTACGCAACCGCCAAACCGATCCTCTAACCAAATCCACGGTTTTGGCGCGAAAAGTGCTCTTCGAGCGCGTCCGATGCACCCGTTTGGCGCCAAAAGTGCGGATTAGGCTGCGGTCGTGGAGGAGCTGGTTCTAGGTCTCCAGCGATCGCTGCAT
>VBFW01000138.1 GCA_005880525.1 Chloroflexota bacterium
ATCCCAGGCCTTCACCTGGGAGGGGATGTGCTTCCAGAACATCACCTGATATCTGGCCAATTACGATCATGCCTCAACTAACGAAGCGAGCCGCTTTTCCAGCGCGCCCATGCGCACGTCACGGATCTCCAGCGGCAGCTCGAGGTAGCCAGAGATCGTCGCAGCCCTTGCCGCCAGCAGCTCGCTGGGCGCCTGGCGCAGGTACAGGATCGCCTCGTAGTTGCCGAACAGCATCGGCCGAAGGTCGGGGTAGCGGTCGAGGCCGAGCCCGAGCACGACTGCGCGGTCGAAGTTGCGCACGAGCCAGTCCGTCAGAAAGAACGTACCCGGGCGCTCGTCCATGACTGTCTCGAACAGCTCCTCGCCCGCGAACATCTCGTAGCAGTGCGGGCCCTGCACGCGAGCCGCACCGACCTCATCGAGCACGGGGTCAAGCCGGCCGGCCGTTCCGCAATCCCCGTACACGACCACAAGCCGGTCGTAGCGCGGCCGCAGCTCGCGGAGCTTCGCGCTCAGCTCGGTGACGATGCGGTCGGGATAAAGATGCAGGTAAGCGGAAAGGCCGTGGATGTCGACGTCCCAGCCTCTGCGGTCCGCGATCTCCTTCACCTCGGGCCCAAGTGCTCCGCACACGACCAATGCGGTTCGGCCATCCCCACCCGGCCCTTCGGGCCGACCTCCCCCCAGGTGGGGAGGTGAAGGGGCGGTTCGGCCGTCCCCACCCGGCCCTTCGGGCCGACCTCCCCCCAGGTGGGGAGGTGAAGAGCTCACGAGACCGCCTCGAGATGGGGAAACTGCAGGACCGAAACGAACGCGTCGTTGAAGTCGGTGCGGCCTGAAAGCTCTACGTACTCCAGGCGCGCCGGCAGCTCGAACGCCACCTGGCGCTCCCGATATGAAAGCAGTGCAATCTTCGCCCCCTCACCGGCGGAGTTGCCGACGGCGATGATGCGATCGACGTTCACGGGCGGCACGAGGCCGATGATCTTGGCACTCTCGGGATTCAGGTACGAGCCGAACGATCCGCCGAGGAAGATTTCGTCGACGTCAGACGGCGTGATCCCAAGAATGTCCATCAGGACCTTGATCCCGGTCGCGATCGACCCCTTCGCGAACTGGAGCTCGCGAACGTCGCGCTGCGACAGATAGACGCCCTCGGCGAGCAAGAAGGCCCGCACGCCCTCGACCTCGATGAGCCGGTCCGCGAGCGGGTGATGACCGGCATCCTCGCGTGACTTCATCCGGCCCGAGTGGTCGAGCAGGCCGGTCAGCAGCAGCTGCGCCACCGCGTCGACCAGGCCCGAGCCGCAGAGGCCGACCGGCTTCACATCGCCGCCGATGACCTGCAGCTCCACCCTGTCGCTCAGTTGCACGCCCTCGATCGCGCCGTCGGTCGCGCGCATGCCGCACTTGATCTGGCTGCCCTCGAACGCGGGGCCCGCAGGCGCGGCGGTAGCCAGCGACCGCTGCGTGCTGCCGATGACGATCTCGCCGTTCGTGCCGACGTCGACGAAGATGCGCAGCTTGTCCTCGCGCGCCAGGCCCGTCGCCAGCACGCCCGCGACGATGTCGGAGCCGACGTAGGCGCCGAGGGCCGGCAGCGTCTGCACGTAGCCGTGTGGGTGGATGTTCAGGCCGACCTCGGCCGACGGCACCGCCAGGGGCTCCATGAAAGCTGGCGCGAACGGCATCATCGCGATGGGGGTCGGGTCCACGCCGAACAGGAGGTGGAGCATCGTCACGTTGCCGACGACCACTGCCTCGTATGTGCGGTCGGCGGTGACTCCGGCCTCAGCGTAGAGCCGTCCGATGATCTCGTTCATCGTCTTCACGACCGCCGCCTGCAGCTCGCTCACCGCTTCGGGTCCGTTCATGCCGTGGCTGATGCGCGAGATTACGTCCGCCCCGAACGGCGCCTGGCCGTTGAGCGTGGAGCTCACGGCAGCAGCCATGCCCGTGCGGAGGTTCATGAGCGTGCCGACCAGGGTCGTCGTGCCGACGTCGAACGCGATGCCGTAGCACTCGCCGGTGGTGTCGCCCGGCTCGACCGCCACGAGGTGTTCGCCGCCGAGCACGGCAGTCACCTTGAACTCGGCGTCTCGCAACACCGATGGCAGCGATCGCAGCACTGGCACCTCGGCTGTCATGTCGTGGCCTTCGGCTTCCAGGGCGTCGTGCAAGCGGGCCACGTCGCTGCGCTGGTCTTCCAGGGTCGGCGGTTCGAGCTCGACGTAAACCTTGCGGACGTTGGGGTCGAGGATGACCAGCCGCCCGAGCCCCATGGTCGCGGCCTTCGGCACGCGCAGCAGCTGCGGCACCTCGCACCTCATGTCCTCGTGGATGCGCGCCTGGCACGACAGCCTCCAGCCGCCGGCGATCTCGTCCTGGCGCAGCTCGCGGTGATCGGCGTCTGTGATCTCGGTCGCCGCGCCGACGATGCGCACCTTGCACTTGCCGCATGTGCCGCGGCCGCCGCAGGTGGAGTCGATGGGCAGGCCGATCCAGTGCGCGGCGCTGAACAGCGTGGTGCCGGGAGGGACCCTCGTCGACCGGTCGAAGGGCAGGTAGGTGACCTCCAGCTTGCGCTGGATCACTGAGCAGGTCCCGCTTTGGCCGACATTTCGGCCTGCTCGGCGCGATGGGCTCTGATCCACTTCATCGCGTACTCGTCGTGCCCGAGCAAGAGGTCCGAGGCGAGCACCCCGCGCCGAACCTCCGGGATCAACGGGTTGGTGATCGCGCATGTGAGGCCGGCGTACATCGCGACCGGAAGGAACGCCGCGTTGACTGTGGGGCGGTCGGGCAGGCCGAACGACACGTTGGACGCGCCACACGTCATGTTGTTGCCAAGCTCGTCGCGGATGAGCTTCATGGTCGCGAGCGTGATCTGGCCGGCCAGCGGATCCGCGGCGACCGTCATCGCGATCGGGTCGATGATCACGTCGTGCTGAGGGATGCCGTGATCCGCCGCGCGCTGGATGATCCTCCGCGCGAGCGCGAGGCGCTCCTCAGGGACCATCGAGATGCCCGTCTCGTCGTTCGCCATGCCGATGACCGCGGCGCCGTGCTTCTTGACCAGCGGCAGGATGCGCTCCATGCGCTCCTCCTCCGCGGTCACTGAGTTGACGAGCGCCTTGCCCTCATAAGCGGACAGCCCGGCCTCGAGGGCCTCGACGATCGACGAGTCGATGCATACAGGGGCGTCGGTCACCTCGCACACGGCCCTGATCGCGGCGACCAGCAACGCCGGTTCGTCGGCCATCGGGATGCCGGCGTTGATGTCGAGCATGTGCGCGCCCGCGGCGACCTGCGCGATGGCGTCCGCGCGCACGCGGTCCATGCGGCCTTCCTTCATCTCGGCGGCGAGCACCTTGCGTCCCGTGGGATTGATGCGCTCGCCGATGATCACGAAGGGCCGGTCGATGGAGACGACGACCTCGCGCGAGCGCGAGGAGAGGACCGTATCCACCAGCTATCCCTTGCGGAGTGTCTCGTCGATCTTCATCACGGCCTGCTCGAGCGCCTTTGCGCCTTGTGACTGCCCGCTGCGATCGCCGACCAGGTGCTTGGCCATCCGCGTCGCCATCGACGCGTCGGGCGCGTAGCTGTCGGCGCCGACGTGCTTCGCGTACTCCTCGGTGACCGGCGCCCCGCCGACCGCGATGTGCACCTTGTCTCGGAGGCCGGCCTTCTGCAGCGCCTCGATGTTGGCCTTGAACATCGGCATGGTCGTGGTGAGGAAGGCCGAGAAGCCGACGATGTCGGGCTCGTGAGTCTTGACCGCGTCGACGAACTTTTCGGGCGGCGTGTTGACCCCCAGGTCGAAGACCTCGAATCCGGCACCCTCGAGCATGATCACGCAGAGGTTCTTGCCGATGTCGTGGATGTCGCCTTTCACGGTGCCGATGACGTAGCGGCCCACCGGTTTGGCCCCGGTTTCCGCGATCAGCGGCCGGAGGATGACAAGCGCGCCCTGCATGGCCCGGGCGGCGATCAGCATCTCGGGTACGAAGAAGTCGCCCTTCTCGAAGCGGCGCCCGACCTCTTCGAGTGATGGGATGAGGGCCTTGAAGAGGATGTCCATCGGGTCCATGTGGAGGGTCAGCGCCTCTTCCGTCAGGGCCTTGACCTCGGGCGCGTGCCCATTGAGCGTGTGCTCGAAAATCTCCGCTCGAATCTCCTCTTCGCGGCTCATGGCGGACCTCCAGGCGCTGTCAGTGCACCTTGTTGTTGCGCATTGCCCAACAGATGCTCAGGGCCCAACAGCAGTCTACAGCCTCCGTATATTGTTGCGCCATGAGCAACGGCGTGGAATCGGGCCGGGACGCCGGCCTCATCCGCTCAGTGGATCGCGCGGTGGCGATCCTCGATGCGCTCGCGGTCGGAGGCTGGAAAGCGGGAGCCGAGGTGGCGCGCGAGCTTGGGGTCCATCGCTCGACCGCGCTGCGCCTGCTGGCCACCCTCGAGCGCCACGGCCTGGTCGAGCGAGATCAGCGCACGGCCAAGTACCGGCTGGGCGGCCGCCTCGTGCAGCTGGCAAGCGCAGTGCGTGGCGAGGCGGACCTGCGGCTCGCCGCGCGGCCGGTCTGCGAAGCGCTCGCACGAACTGTAGGTGAGACAGTCACGCTCGACGTGCTCGACGGCGACGAGATCGTGCCGGTCGAGCAGGCCTTGGGCTCGACCTCAGTGGTCAGCGTCAACTGGCTGGGGACGCGCTCGCCGGCGCATTGCGCCGCGAGCGGCAAGGTCATCCTGGCGTTCGGACCTGAGGAAGTTCGCGTGCGCTTCCTGGCCCGGCCGCTGGAGCGGCGGACGCCTCACACCCTCGCCGGCCGCGCCGAGCTCCAGGCTCAGCTGGATGGAGCGCGGGCGACCGGCTACGCGCGCACGGATGAGGAGCTGGAGGTCGGCCTGAGCGCCATCGCCGCGCCGGTGCGAGTGCCGGGGGGCGAGGTCGTCGGCGCGATCGACGTCAGTGGGCCCGCCCACCGGTTTGGCCACGCCGAGTCGGTCAAGATCGCCACCCGATGCATGGAGGCCGCGGACGAGCTTTCGCGGCGGCTCGGCTACCGGCCCGAGGCCGGTGCCCGGGGCGTCCCCAAGACTTAACCGATCTTTCCCGGGGGCTCCGCACCGTTTCTTGCACCACAGCCGGGGCTGGCGCAATATAGCGCTGCCCCGCCGGGGCGCCCTTCCTGCAGCCATCCGTCACCTGGGGAGTGTTGAAGCTTATGAACTGGCATCGGTTCCATCGTTTGGGTATTGCCGTGGCGACGGTACTTGTCGTCGCTGCGTGTGGCTCCTCGAGCACAGCGGGGGCGACCGACTGGTCGAAGCAGACATCAGCCTCCGGCGGTGGAGGCATGGACGCACTGGTCAAGGCCGCCAAGGCCGAGGGCAAGCTCACGGTCATCGCCCTCCCGCCCGACTGGGCGAACTACGGCGCAGTCATCAGTGGCTTCAAGGCCAAGTACAACATCGACATCACCTCGCTCAACCCGAACGGCAGCAGCCAGGACGAGGTCAACGCGTTCGACGGCACCAGCCGCGCGCCTGACGTGGTCGACGTCGGCCAGGCCGTCGCGCTGGCCAACACCGCCAAGTTCGCGCCCTACCAGGTGAAAGAGTGGAGCGATATTCCTGGCGGCGCGAAGGAGAGCACGGGCCTCTGGTTCAACGACTACGGCGGCTACATGGGCATCGGGTACGACTCGACCAAGGTGCCGGCTATCACTTCGGTCCAGGACCTGCTCGGCTCCGCGTTCAAGAGCAAGGTCGCGCTCGCCGGTGACCCGACCAAGTCGAACCAGGGCCTGAACGGCGTCATCATGGCCTCGGTCGCCAACGGTGGATCGCTGGACGACGTCAGCAAGGGCGTCGACTTCTTCAAGCAGCTCAAGCAGAAGGGCAACTACGTGCCGGTGGTCGGCACCGCCGCCACTGTCAAGTCGGGCCAGACCCCCGTGCTGTTCGAGTGGGACTACCTCTCGGCGTCGCACGGCAAGGACGTGCCCACGTGGAAGATCTTCGTGCCATCCAACGCCGTCATCGGCGGCTACTACAGCCAGGCGATCAACAAGCAGGCTCCGCACCCGGCCGCGGCTCGGCTCTGGGAGGAGTACCTCTACTCGGACGAAGGCCAGAACCTCTGGCTGAAAGGCGGGGCGCGCCCCGTCCGCCAGGCGGCCATGACCGCCTCCGGCACCGTCGACAAGACCGCCGCCGCGGCGCTGCCCGCCGTCCCTGGCACTCCTCAAGTGCCGAGCGGTGACCAGACGTCCAAGGCAAGTCAGTACGTCGTCGCCAACTGGTCGGCGGCCGTCGCTTGACAGCTGCCGGTAACCCGGCTTTCAACGCCGCCGCTCGCCCCCTGGGAGGCGGGCGGCGGCTCCCCCTCACCTGGCTTGGCGTCGTGCCGTTCTTCATCTACGTGGGCATCTTCCTGCTGCTCCCGACCGCGATCATCCTGGCCGGCTCGCTGATCGGCCCCGACGGCAGCATCTCGCTGTCGAACTTCGAGGGGATCAACAAGCCGTACATGTACAAGTCATTCACCAACAGCATCGAGATCTCGACGATCAGCGCCGTCCTCGGCGCGATCTTCGGGGCGCTTCTTGCTTACGCGGTGGCGACAGGTGATCCGAAGGGATTCCTGAGGCGGTCTGTGATGTCCGCCGCCGGAGTGGTGGCGCAGTTCGGTGGTGTGACGCTCACGTTCGCGTTCGTTGCGACGATCGGCACCGAGGGTTTTGTGTACCTGTGGCTCCAGCAGCACGGGATCGAGATGTACCCCAACGGCGTGTGGTTCTTCGACCTGCCGGGCCTGACGCTGATCTACCTCTACTTCCAGATCCCGTTGATGGTGCTGGTGTTCATCCCGGCGCTTGATGGCATCCGGCCGCAATGGCGCGAAGCAACAGAGAGCCTCGGCGGCAATGCGTGGCACTACTGGCGCTACGTCGCCGGTCCGCTGCTGTTCCCGTCATTCCTCGGCTGCACCCTGCTGCTGTTCGCGAACGCCTTCTCCGCCTACGCCACAGCCGCGGCGCTGCTGACGCAGGGCGGCGTGATCGCGCCGCTGCAGGTGCAGGCCCTCCTGACAAGCGAGACCGGTTCGAGCGCGCCGGGGCTGGCCAAGGCGCTGGCGCTGGCCATGGTCGCCGTCGTGCTGGTCGTGATGAGCCTCTATGCGCTTCTCCAGCGCCGCACCTCCCAGTGGCTGCGGTGAAGCCGCGATGAGCCGGCGCCGCATCCGGCTCCAGGCCCTGCGCATCGCGATCTTCGCACTGGCGGCGGCGTTCTTCCTCGTCCCGATCGGCGCCATGTTCGAATTCTCGACCCGCGGCATCGGTGTCGCTTCACCGCGAACGCTTTCGGCGTGGGCCGCGATCCCGAGCACGCCCGAGCTCGCCACGGCGATCACCGTATCTCTGGAGCTTGCGTTGATCACGTCGCTTTTGATGCTCGGCCTGCTGCTTCCGACCATGGTGTGGGTGCGTTTGCGCTTGCCTCGCCTCAACCGCATCGTCGAGTTCATCTGTCTGATGCCGCTAACCGTTCCGGCGATCGCCCTGGTGGTTGGTATCAAACCCCTCTACATCTGGATCAGCCTCAACTTCACCGACTCGATCCTCACGCTTTCATTCGCGTACCTCATCCTCGTGCTGCCGTACGCATACCGCTCGCTCGACGCGGGACTCGCGGCCATCGACCTCAAAACCCTCACCGAGGCGGCGCGCAGCCTCGGCGCGGGGTGGGGCACTGTGATGCTGCGCGTGGTTGTGCCGAACATGCCCGCGGCGATCCTGAACGCGAGCCTGCTCTCGGCCTCGCTCGTGCTCGGTGAGTACACATTCGCGAACCTGCTCAATTACGAGAACCTGCAGGTGGCCATCCAGTACGTTTCCCTGGTGAGCGCAGGCACGTCGATCGCGGTGGCCGTCGCCTCGCTGTTGTTCGCCTTCGTGCTGCTGATGATCCTGTCGTTCGCCGGCAGCCGGCGACGGCGCGGTGGTCGAGTCGTGCCGGCAGAAACACCGATTGCGCCAGTAGCAACGGTGCCCCCCTCGCTGCTGGCGGAGGGGTCTTGATGAGCACGAACGGCAGCAAGCTCGGCGTCGAGGTCCGGCTGGAGCAGCTGCGCCGCGTGTTTGCCGGCGTCGTCGCGCTCGACGAGCTCTCGCTGACGCTCGCCCCGGGCGAGCTGGTGGCTCTCCTCGGGCCGTCGGGCTGCGGCAAGACCACCGCGCTCAGGCTGGTCGCGGGCCTCGACGAGGTAACCAGCGGCAAGGTCCTTTTTGGCGGCACCGACGTCACGACCCTCGGCGCCAACAAGCGCGACGTGGGCATGGTGTTCCAGGCCTACTCGCTCTTCCCGCATATGACCGCGAGGCAGAATGTGGCGTTCGGCCTGCAGATGCGCCACGTCGACGAGCAGGCGCGCAATCGCCGCTCAGACGAGATGCTCGAGCTCGTCGGTCTTTCCGGCTACGCCGACCGCTTCGCGCACCAGCTGTCGGGTGGCCAGCAGCAGCGTGTCGCGCTGGCGCGCGCTCTCGCCATCCAGCCCAAGGTCCTGCTGCTCGACGAGCCGTTGTCCGCGCTCGACGCCAAGGTCCGCGGCCGCCTGCGCGATGAGATCCGGCGCGTGCAGCTCGAGGTCGGCATCACGACGCTCTTCGTGACGCACGACCAGGAGGAGGCGCTGGCCATCGCCGACCGCGTCGGCGTGATGAACAAGGGACGGCTGGAGCAGCTAGGCCCGCCGACGACCATTTACTCCCGACCGGCGACGCCTTTCGTCGCCGAGTTCGTGGGGCTGACCAACCGGATGGAAGGTGAGGTCAAGGGCGGCGAGGTGATCGTCCGCGGCACCCGGCTGCCGCTGGTGAGACCCGACACTCCTGACGGGACAGCCGTGGCGCTGGTTCGGCCCGAGGCCGTGTCGCTCGCGTCGGACGGTGACGCCGGCGGCGGGCCGCTGGTCGGCACAGTCATCGCTGTGGCCTTCCTGGGCGCAACCAGCCGCGTGACCGTCGATCTCGGCGACATGATCGTGCTGGCGCAGATGCCGACGTCGCAGGCGGCGGCGACCCCGGCAGGCTCACGTGTGAGCCTGACGCTGCGCCCCGACCCCGTCCTCATCGCGAGGGACGAGACAGCCGCGGCCGAAGCCTGACCCTTTGCTGACCGTCCACGAGCGCATCGTGCCCGGTCCCGTGCTGCGCGCGGGCTCTTCGTCTTCGTATCGGTCGCTGGTCACTGCTGAGGGCGAGCGCCATTCGGTGCGCACCGAGCTCACAGGCCCCACAGGCCCCGAAATTCGGGCGCGGGGCGAGGCGCTGCTTGCCATCGGGCACATGACGGACCTGCACGTCACCGACGTAGAGTCGCCGGCGCGGTTCGAGTTCTTGAATCGCTTCGCGGGCGACTCGCGGTTTCGCGAGCTGCTCACTATGCAGCGGCCGCAGGAGGCGCTCAACTCCCACGCGATAGCGGCCATGGTGCGGGCGATCAACGCGATCGAGGCGGCGCCCGTGAGCGGCAGCCCGATCGAGCTGCTGGTGATGACCGGCGACGCGATCGACAACGCGCAGGCCAACGAGTTCGCCACTTACACGGCGTTGTTCGAAGGCGGGATGGTGAACCCGGCTTCAGGCGGGATCGAGATCGAGTCGGTGCAATCGCCTGGCTGGCCGGACGGCATCTTCTGGAAACCGGACGGCGGCGGCTTCGGTCCTGACCACTTCCGCGTGGCTTACGGCTTTCCGCTCGTGCCTGGTCTGCTCGACCGCGCGATGCGGCCGTTCGAGTCGCAAGGCTTGCGAATGCCGTGGATCGGATGCCACGGCAACCACGAGGAGCTGTGCCAGGGCGTTGGCATCGTGACTCCCGAGCTGGCGCGGGCGATGGTGGCGGGCCGCAAGCCCATCGGCGTCCCCGAGGGCCTTGACGCGGCGACGGCGCTGGAGACCTTCGTCACACGACCGCAGCACTTCATGTCCGGCGCGACCGTGGCGGTCACGGCCGACCCGAATCGCAAACCGCTCGCCATCGGTGCGTTCGTCGAAGCGCATTTCCGGCCGGGCGCACGGCCCGACGGTCACGGCTTCACACCGACCAACCGCCGCGACCGCACTTCCTATTACTTGCACGACACGAGCGCCGTCCGGCTCATCGTCCTTGATACGTCGTGCCGCGCAGGCGGCGCGGACGGTTGCGTCGAGCGCGATCAGCTGGCGTGGCTCGAGGAGAAGCTGATGGAGGTACACGCCGTGTACACGGACAGCGCCGGGAACACTGTGCACACTTCGAACGCGAACCGGCTCGTCGTCATCGCCTCGCACCACCCGCTGTTCACGCTGCGCAACGACCGCCTGGCGGGAGCGGCGCCGGCCGACGAGCTGCTGCGACTGCTGCACCGGTTCGCCAACGTGATCCTGTGCCTGAACGGGCACGTCCACCTGAACCTGGTGCAGCCGCACGCCAACCGCGAGGGCTCGTCGGTCGGTTTCTGGGAGGTGACAACCGGCTCGATGGTCGACTGGCCGTGCCAGGGACGGGTCGTGGAGATCTTCGACGCGGGTGGCGGCCGTGTGGCGATCGCCTGCACGATGGTCGATCACGACGGCCCGGCGGATCCCGGCCCGGCGCTCGCGCCCGCAGAGATGGCGGGGCTGCACCGCCAGCTGGCGTTCAACGACCCGATCGCTGGGGCTTTGACGACCCGGGCGGGAACCTCGGCCGACCGCAACGTGATCCTCACCCTGCCGGCGCCGTTTCCGCTTCGCGCCTGAGGGCTGGTGTTGCGCTATGCGCGACAGGGGCGTATAGTGCGACAGCAGAGGGTATGATCGCCGGCCCGCCCGTCAAGCCGTCGCGCCTGCGGCTGGACTTCGCCTCCCGGGAGGCGCTGAGGCGGTTCCTGTCCCACCCCCGCTACGAGGTCCTGCCTACCGAAGAGTCCGGCGACCTCGTCATGCGCAACCTCCCGACCGAGGTCACCATCACCGTCACGTCGTCGCCGCGGCGCGGGATCGAGGCGACACTCGCGCTGGCGGAAAGGCTGGCCGGCGGTGGCTACGCCGTGGTGCCGCACCTGGCCGCGCGGCTGGTGCGCGACGAACCGCACCTCAAAGAGATCCTCGCGAGGCTCGACGCCATCGGCGGCAGGGTCTTCGTGGTGGCCGGCGACTCGCAGGAGGCCGCCGGCGCGTTCCCCGACTCCGTGTCGCTGCTCGAGGCGATCGCGAGCCACGCGCCCGCGATGAAGGAGATCGGCGTGACCGGCTACCCAGAACGCCATGGCTTCATCGATGACGACCTCACGATCCAGGCGATGTGGGACAAGCGCCGCCAGGCGACCTACATCGTCAGCAACCTCTGCTTCGACGTTCGCGTCGTCAAGAAGTGGATCGCGCGCGTGCGCAAGCGTGGAGTGCCTCTGCCGATCTTCATCGGCATGGCGGGCGTCGCGGATCCGGCCAAGCTGCTGCGGGTGTCGACGCGCATCGGGATTGCCGACTCGGCCCGATTCCTGCGCGGCCACACGAACTGGCTCATGCGCCTGATCCAGCCGGGCGGTTACGCTCCTGATCGCTTCGCGACGGGTTTGATGCCGGAGCTGGCGCGACCGGACATGAAGGTGGCAGGCATCCATGTTTTCACGTTCAACGAGATCGAGCCCACTGAGCAGTGGCGGCAGCAGATGCTCGCGAGATTGAGTTAGACAGGTAGGAGGGAGTGGTGTGGCGGTGACGTTTCCGAACGACCTGGAGATCGCCCGCCGGGCGAAGCTGCTGCCGATGCCCGAGATCGCCGCGATGATGGGCATCGGGCAGCATCTGCTCGAGCCGTACGGCCACGACGTCGCGAAGATCAAGCTGGAGGCGATCGAGGAGCTCGCCGGCCGGCCGAAGGCCAAGTACGTGGTGGTCTCGGCGATCACGCCTACGCCGCTCGGAGAGGGCAAGACGACGACCACCGTCGGCCTCGGCCAGGCGCTCGCGCACATCGGCCGCCCGGCGATTGTCGCCATCCGCCAGCCCTCGATGGGCCCGACGTTCGGCATCAAGGGCGGCGCCGCGGGCGGCGGCTACAGCCAGGTCGTGCCCATGGAGCGGCTGAACCTGCACCTCACGGGTGACATGCACGCCATCACCGCCGCGCACAACCTGCTCGCGGCGATGATCGACAACCAGATCCACCATCACGAGGCGCTCGTGGACCGCGACAGCGTCACGTGGCGGCGCGTGCTGGATGTCAGCGACCGCGTGCTCCGCAACGTGATCGTGGGGCTGGGCACCCGCGAGGACGGCGTCATCCGCTCGACCGGCTTCGACATCACCGCCGCTAGCCCAACCTCCTGCAGACGCTCGAGAACACGCCTGTGCTGGTGCACGCCGGGCCGTTCGGCAACATCGCGACAGGCAACTCGTCGGTCATCGCGGACCTCATCGGAATCCACTGCGGCGATTTCCTCGTGACTGAGGCGGGGTTCGGCGCGGACATGGGCGCCGAGCGGTTCTTCAACATCAAATGCCGGGCCTCTGGGCTGGCTCCGGATGCAGCGGTGGTCGTGGCGACGGTGCGCGCGCTGAAGGTGCACTCGGGCCGCTACCGCGTGGTCGCCGGCCGTTCGCTGCCCCCCGAGATGCTCAAGGAAAACCCTGACGATGTATGGGCGGGCGCACCGAACCTCCGCAAGCAGGTGGAGAACATCAAGCTGCACGGCGTCACTCCCGTGGTCGCGATCAACGCATTCCCTGGCGACCACGCGTCCGAGCATTCGGCGGTGCGTGCGATCGCCGACGAGATCGGAGTGCGATCAGCCGTCTGCCACAACTTCGTGGACGGCGGCCCCGGCGCCGCCGAGCTGGCCCACATGGTGGCCGAGGCCGCCGAGGAGCCGAGCACGTTCCGCTTCCTCTATCCGTCAGACATGCCGCTGCGCGAGAAGATCGAGACGATCGCCACCAAGGTCTACGGCGCGGACGGCGTCGAGTACTACCCGCCCGCGGGCGAGCAGATCGACTCGTACGAGCGCAACGGGTTCGGCAAGCTCAGCGTCTGCATCGCCAAGAGCCACCTGTCGATCTCGTCCGACCCGAAGCTCAAGGGAGCGCCGACGGGATGGAAGCTGCCGGTGCGCGAGGTGCGCGCGTCGGTCGGGGCCGGGTTCATCTATCCGATCTGTGGCGACATGCGCACGATGCCCGGCCTGCCGTCGAGCCCGAACGCCATCAGGATCGACATCGACGACAAGGGCGAGATCGTCGGCCTGAGCTAATCCCGCGTTTGTGCACAAAAACAGGTTTTGGGCCCGGATTACAACGCGTTTGTGCACAAAAGTAGGTTTAGCCCGCCGCCTCACGCAGCCATATCTGGAATCGGTCGGTGTCCATCACCGACACGGCGCGGGCCCAGCGGCCGGCGTAGTAGCCCGCGAAGTCGTAGTCGATCGTCGAGA
>VBFW01000253.1 GCA_005880525.1 Chloroflexota bacterium
CCCGCGAGCGCTCCGCAAAGCGTCATCGCGACAGCCTTCTCGCCGGCCGGCGCGCCGGGCAGCAGAAGCACCGTTGCCCCGACGGCGATGATCGACAGGCCCGCGGCCAGGCCGTCGATGCCGTCGGTGATGTTCACAGCGTTTCCCGCCGCCGCGACCGCGACCACGGCGAGCGGCAGCCACCACAGCGACTGGCCGTCGAGGGCGATCCAGGCGACCGGGATGGCGAGGACCAGCTGGATCGGAAGCTTCAGCCGCGCGGGGATGCCGATCGAGCCGCGCCGAAGCTTGCTGATGTCGTCGACGAATCCGATGACGCCGCCCAGCGCCAGCCCCGCCAGCGCAGGCAGCGCGCCGGCGTGGCCGGCAATCGTCGCCCCCAGGCCTCCGACGAGCGCTAGCGCGACGAACAGGATGCCCCCGCCCGTCGGCGTGCCCGCCTTCTTCTGGTGGGATTCCGGCAGCTCAGCCTGTATGACCTGGCCCGAGCCGGCCTGCTTGAGGAATCGAATCGCGATGGGATAGAGCGCTGCCGCGACCGCAAAGGAGACGGCGAACGTGACGACGTCGAGGATCAAGCCGAGATGAGCCCCGCGACCACCTCTTCGAGGTGACGGCTGTGCGATCCCTTGACGAGGACCCGGTCGCCCTCGCGCGCGTGCTCTCGGACCCACGCGATGGCGGCGGCGTTGTCGGGGACGACGTCGGCGCGGGCGGCCTCGGCGAGCATCCGGCCGAGCGCGGTGTCGACGACCGCGATCCTGTCGAACGTGCTCGCCGCAACCTCGCCCACGTGGCGGTGCGCATCGCCTGCGGAGTCGCCCAGCTCGCCCATGTGCCCTAGCACTGCGAGCAGCCGCCCGTCGTGTGGGCGTTCCTGCATCGTCGCGAAGGCCGCGAGCATCGACTCGGGGCTCGCGTTGTACGCGTCGTCGACGACGATGAAGCCAGCCGGGGTCGTGAACTCCTGCAGACGGTGCTCGACCGAAACTCCCGCCAGCGCAGGCGCGCCTTCGTTGAGCGGCACCCCCGCGGCTTCGCCCGCAGCCAGCGCGGCCGCGGCGTTCAGCGCCTGGTGGCGGCCGCTCATCGCCAGGTCGACGTCGACGGAGCGGACCGTGAAGTGGCAGCCCCCGCCCGCGGTGGGGCGGTAGGCGCTGACGCGGAAGTCACCGGCTTCAGCGCCAAAGGTCGTCACCGGCGCGGCCGACAGCGACGAGAGCAGCTCGAAGTGATGGTCGTCTGCGTTCAAGACCGCGTGTCCGGTTGCAGGAAGTCCCGCGACCAGCTCGCCCTTCGCGCGCGCGAGGTCCTCCTGTGTCGCGAAGAACTCCATGTGCACAGCGCCGGTGTTGGTGATGACGCCGATGCTCGGCCGCGCGAGCGCGACCAGGCGCGCGATGTCGCCCACACGCTGCAGCCCCATCTCAAGCACCAGCGCTTTGTGGTTCGGCTCGAGCCGCAGGATGGACAGCGGCACGCCGGTCTCGGTGTTCAGGTTGCCGGTGTTGTGCAGCGTTTCGAACTTCGTCGAAAGCACTGCGGCGGTCATCTCTTTCGTGGACGTCTTGCCGTTGCTGCCGGTGATGCCGACAACGAGGGGCTTGACGCGTGAGAGCACGAGCGCGGCGACGTCGTACAGCGCCTTCCATGTGTCCGGCACGACGATCTCGACGATGCCCGAGGGGGCCTCGAGGCGGCGCTCGACCACCACGGCCGCGGCGCCCCGGGCGATCGCGTCCTTGACGAACTTATGGCCGTCCATCTCCGCGCCGCGCAACGCGAAGAACACGCCGCCCGTCTGCACCTCGCGGGAGTCGGTGTGATACGTGGAGTACCGCTCGCCGACCTGGGTGCCGCCGACCTCGCCACCGCCTGTCGCCTCGAGCAGGTCGAGGAGGGTGAGCCGCATATCTATATGAGAACCGCTAGCGAGCGTCGGGCGTTATGCGCCAGTCCACAACGATCTGCTGGGCGATCTTCTGCCACACCGGCGCGGCGGTGATGTAGCCGTCGTTCAGGGTCCAGTCCTGCTGGGAGCCGGGGTAGTGCGGCTTGCGCATCACGACGATCATCGTGAACTTCGGGTGCAGCGCCGGCAGGAAGCCGACGTAGGACGCCCACACGTCTAGCGTGTACTTGCCGTTGACGGGGATCTGCGAGGTTCCGGTCTTGCCTGCCTGGTCGAGCTCGAACCCGCGCACGCGCGACATCCAGCCCGAGCCGTGCTGCACGACCTGCTCCATCATCTGGGTCATCTTCAGCGCCGTCGCGGGGCTGATGACCTGCCGCTGCGGCTGCAGAAGCACCGGGTTCAGGTTGTTGCCGATGCGCTCGACGATGTGCGGCGGGGCGTACTTGCCGCCGTTCGCGACGACGTTGATGGCGGCCAGCATCTGGATCATGTTCACGTCGATGCCCTGGCCGAACGCGCTGGTCGCGTACTGCGAGTCGGCCATCTTCGCGGCCGAGGGTGGCGGGATGGTGTCCTCGGCCGCGACGTCGATGCCACTCGCCTTGGTGAGGCCGAACGCCTGCAGGTAGTTGTAGAAGTTCGCGTGGCCCTCGGCCTGCATCGCCTTCATCGCGCCGACGTTGAGCGAGTGCTCCAGCACGTAGGTGTAGGTGATGCTGCCGTGGTTGCGGCGATCCCAGTCGTAGATGCGGTAGCCACCGACGTACAGGAAGCCCGGGTCGTTGATCACCATGTCTGGCGTGATCGCTCCGGCGTTGATCGCTCCGGAAAGCGTCACCACCTTCATCACCGAGCCCGGCTCGTACACGGAGCTGGAGATGGGGTCCAGAAAGTGCGACGGGTCGGTGTGGATGAAGTCGTTCGCGTTGTAGCTCGGGTAGTCAGCCCACGCGATGATGCCGCCTGTCGCGGGGTCCATGATCAGCACGCTTCCGCTCTCGGCGTTCGCCTTCTTCACCCCGTCGGCGAGCGCCTGCTCGGCCGCGTACTGGATGTTGGAGTCGAGCGTAGTTGACGAAGCCGAGGACGTTGGCGGCGAGGCTCGAGCCCGCGATGCCTGGCAGGTAGGCGCGCTGCTGCTCCTCCTCCAGACCCACGCCCGGCAGCAGCATCGAGCGCAGCTGATCCGCTTTGTCCTTGGGGAATCGGCGCGCGATGTAGGAGAACTTCTTGCCCGAGGCGAGGATCTGGTTGACCTTCGGCGCGTCGGCGCCCAGCACCGTGGCGAGGGCGAGCGCGACGCGGGCGCGCTGGCTGTCGGGGACCTGGTCCGGCGACACGAACGCGGAGTACACGGTCGTGTTGACGACGAGCTGCTTCAGGTTGCGATCGAAGATCGCGCCTCGGAGCGCGGGCAGCTCGACGACCTCGCGGTACTGGGCCTGCGCGCTCGCGGCCAGGTCGACGTGGCGGACGACCTGCCAGTACGCGAGCCGCGTCCACACGAGTCCCGCGAGCAGGGCGGCGAGCAGGACGAGCGCGAGCACGCGCCAGCGTCCGGGCAAGCTCTTATGGCCGCGCTGCGGGGCTCCGAATCGGAGTCCCGTCTCCATCAGTGGGTGGCGGCCATGGCGTCACGCGTGACGCCGAGCTTGTTGACGATCGCGGCGAGCGCCCGCTCCCAGAGCGGAGTCTGGTCGGTGGGCGGTGCGCCGATCGGGGCTTCGAGGTTGATTGCCACCGGCTGGGCCGGCACGAGCTTCGACGGCGGGATGCGCTGCATGCCGCTCTGCGCGGCCTGCTGCTGGACCTGGGCAGGCGCCTGCATCGTCACTTCCTGGTACTTGAGCTGGTCCTGCTCCGCGATCAGCTGGCGCTGCTGGTCCTGCAGCTGGGCGATCTGGTACGAGGCCTGCGTCGCCTGCGCGGCCATCGCCAGATAGAAGAGGACGGCGATCAGGAGCGCGCCCAGCCCGAGGTAGGCGTGGCCGAACGTGTTCAGGCGCAGCCGCTCGGCGGTGACGCTGCTCGCCACCTGCACGAAGCCGCGCGTACGCCGGCGGCGGACCAGCACGGGTGCGTGCGGCACGCCGTGGGCGCCGAGCCGGCGTCGGGTCAGTATTTTCGTGGACGTCAAATCGTGTGCCTCATCGTTTGCTGGGACGTGTAGTGGGTTGATTGGCGTCCCCACCTGCCCTCCTCATCAGTGGGAGGCGATTGGTGCCTGGTGGTCGGAGGGGTTGAGCCGACCACCAGGACTTGGGACGGGAACCTAGCTGCTTAGATCTTTTCCGCCACCCTCAGGCGAGATGACCTCGCCCTCGGGTTGCCCGCGACCTCCTCGGCGGAGGGGCGCACAACATGCTTGGTGATGATGCGAAGGGAAGCCCGGTGGCCGCAGGTACAGACTGGCTGCTGGGGGGGGCAGATGCAGTCCTTGGACTCGACGATGAAGAATGACTTCACCAAGCGGTCTTCCAGCGAATGGAAGCTAATCGTCGCCATGCGACCACCGGGGTTGAGAATCTCGAGAGCTGCTTTCAATCCCTGCTCGATCTGGCCGAGCTCATCGTTGACGGCGATGCGCAGGCCCTGAAACGTTCGCGTCGCGACGTGGATGTCGCGCGGCCAGGCTCTGCGCGGGATCGCCGCCTCCACGGCCTGCACCAGGTCGCGTGTGGTGCGGAGCGGGCGCCGCGCCACGATGAACTGTGCGATCCGGTGCGACCAGCGCTCCTCCCCGTACTGGCGAAGGATTCGCTGGATCTCCGCCGCGTCGTACTTGTTGACGATGTTCGCGGCGGTGAGAGGTGACTTCGGGTCCATGCGCATATCGAGCGGTCCGTCGGCGCGGAAACTGAATCCGCGCTCCGGCTCGTCGAGCTGCGCGCTGGAGATGCCGAAGTCGAAGAGGATCATGTCCGCGGCGTCAAAGCCGGCGGCCGCCGCCAGCTCGCCCAGGTCGCCGAAGCTTCCCCGGACGAGGGTGGCGGCCGAGTGAAAGTCGGAAAGGGTGCGACGACCGGCCTCGATGGCTGCGGGATCGCGGTCGATCCCTAAAAGCCGGCCGCCCGGTGTGATCCTCTCGAGGATCAGGCGGGCGTGACCCGCCTGCCCCAGGGTGCAGTCGATCGCGACCGCCCCCTGACGGGGTTCGAGCAGCTCTATTACCTCTTTTGAAAGTGCTGGCTGATGGGCTGGGGTCAGTGTCCTGAGATCACCCTGTCAGCGAATTCGGTAAAGCGTTCTTGCGCGTCGGCGCTGTAGCTGTTCCATCGGGCCTCGGGCCAGATTTCGACCCTGGACCCGCTCCCGATCACCACCGCCTTCGACGGAGCCTCGATCCCCGCCGCCCGGCGCGATTCCGCCGAGAGCGTGATCCGTCCCTGGCCGTCGGGTTCGAAGCTGTCGGACAGCGAGTAGAGCGTCCGTGCCAACGCTCGCTGGTCCGGCCCCTGCAATGGCGCCCGGAGCTCGTCCGCCAGCGCCGCCCACACCTCGGGCGGATAGATCGCGAGCACCCGGTCCAGGCCTACCGAGACGAAGCTGCCCTCCGGCAGCTGCTTGCGGAAGCCGGCCGGGATTGCCAGCCTCCCTTTCTCGTCCACGCGGACCCTCTGGGAACCGGTGAACACTCACCTGGCCTGCCAGTAGCGGTGCAGCTTCCTCTGCTGGCTGGCGCAGAGGCTGCAACCGCAGCCGTAAAGCTCGAGCGGGAGCCGGGCGCCGTTCTTGTCGAACCGGTGGTTCAACGAAGACCGGCGGCCATCGCGGCTGTAGGGAGAGGTGGCGTAGAGGAGGTGTATTGCGTGCCGTACTGAGACGTAGGGTGCGACGTATGCTTCAACGGCTGCTGGATTCACCACTTCTCCCCACTGTTCACCGCGATTCGCCGCAGACCGTATCAATCCCCCTTAAGTCTGTCAATACCTTTACCACAACATGTAGAGGGCCCAACCCGGCCGTTCGGAGGCTCCATCGCAGGATGTAGTGGTTGGGGGTATGGTCGGGCCCAGATGTTGGGCCAGAACCTGATATCGCCGAACATTAGTTTGGTATGCGGCCGGTTGAGCGCTGTAAAGGTCCCGCCGCCCGCCTGGGCAGTCCTCTCCCTAGTGTTGCCCGGCCGCCGAGTCAATAACCTCGAG
>VBFW01000254.1 GCA_005880525.1 Chloroflexota bacterium
GCCATCGGCACGAGCCCGCGCCACCAGGTCAGCCTCGCGCCTGGCGACGTGGCCGGCCAGCAGCTTCGAGCCGGCTGTCGTCGGGCCGAGCTCGTACAGGTCTTTGAATGCGATCGGGACCCCGTGCAGCGGCCCGCGCCATCTGCCGCCGGCGATCTCAGACTCGGCTGAGCTTGCCTCGGCCAGCGCCTGGTCCGCGAATATCGTGTAGTAGGCGCCAAGGCTCGGGTTCAGTCGCCCGATGCGATCCAGCATCTCGCGCGTGAGCTCGACCGGCGACAGCTGCTTCGCCCGCATCAGGTCGCTCACCTCGAGCAGCGACCTGTAGTGGAGATTCAATCGGGCAGCGCCTCATCCTCGTCGCGGGCGAGCTCCTCGGCCATGCCCATCCACGCGAGCAGCGCGGGGTACGCAGAAGCGATCTCACGCAGCTCCTCCGGTGAAACGCCCACGCCGAGCTCCTCGAGCCGGCGACGGATGGACTCCTCGGGCTCCGCCATCACAGGCAGCTCAACAGCCGGTCGATCTCTTCCTCTGTGTTGTAGAAGTGCGGCGACAGGCGCACGCGCGACTCCCGCACCGCGCACGTCGTGTTGCTTTTCTGGAGCCCGCGCTGCAAACGCTCCCGCTCGTCGCCACTCCGCACCGCGATGGAGATGATCGGCGAGCGCGCCTCGGACGCCTGCCGGCCTACCACCTCGTAGCCCTTCTCACTCAGTCCGGCGGCAAGCCTGCCAGCCAGAGCCAGCACTCGCCTTTCAATCTCCTCGATGCCGGCCTCATGGAACAGGTCGAGCGTCGCGCCGAGCCCGAACACCTGCGGCAGCGGCTGGAAGCTCGGCTCGAAGCGCCTGGCGTTGGGCGGGAAACGCATGTCGAAGGCGAGGATGCGATCCAGGTCGAATGGGTTCTCGACGCTCTTCCACCCGATCTGGCGAACCTTGAGCTCCGCCAGCACGCGATCCGAGCAGCAGGCGATCCCAAGCCCGAAACCTGAAAGCAGGAACTTGTAACCGTGCGCGACGACCACGTCGGCGCCGAGGCGCGAGGCGTCCACGGTCAGCGCGCCGAGCGCCTGCACCGCATCCACCACAAACCACACGCCGCGTGCGCGGCAGATCTCAGCGATCTCCTCCACATCCGCGCGGGCACCATGCGCGAAGTTGACGAGGCTCACGCACACGACGCGCGTGCGCGGCGACAGCATCTCGCGAACGTCTTCGGCGTCGAATCCGAACCTGCCGCGGTCCTTGATGAACCTGACCTTCACGCCGCGGTCGGCCAGGTTCAGCCAGGGAAACACGCCGGCCGGATGATCGAGCTCGTACAGCACCACCTCGTCGCCGTCGCGCCAGGAAAGCCCTTCGGCCACGACGCTG
This sequence comes from Chloroflexota bacterium, assembly GCA_005880525.1. GTDB lineage: Bacteria > Chloroflexota > Dormibacteria > Dormibacterales > Dormibacteraceae > CF-118. The sequence goes on from VBFW01000254.1 coordinate 1,380, forward strand.
ACTCCATGGCTGGTGCTGCGAACGAAGAAGACGTGCGACGGATCTGCGTTCAGCAGCGCCGCCGCCTTCGCGCGCACGGCGTCGACGCCTTCGTCGCTGATCGCGAACAGGTCGTCCAACCCTTCGGTGGACATGCGCTCGAGGAAGGCGGTGACGGCGCGCACGTGGCGTGCGGGAGGCGGCCCGAGCGTGGCGTTGTCGAGGTAGACGCCGCGCCGTGTGATTGGAAATTCCTCGCGGCGGATCGTCTCGACGTCGATCATGCCCGCCGGACCAGCGCAACTGTAGCGTGCGCCTCCGCCACCACGACGCCAAGCTGCTCCACCGTCGCAGCGCAGTAGACGAGGTGCCCCGCGCGATGCAGGACTGTGCCCTTGGCGAGCGCACGGCCCGGCCGGGCAGGCCGGAAAAAGTCGAGCAGCAGCTCGACGGTGGTGGCGATCTCCCCTTCAGCTGCGAGCGTCGCGGCGGCGCACGCGGTTGCGCCGTCCGCCACCGCGGCCACGGCACCGCGATGGATCTCGCCGGCCCTCCCGTGCGCCTCGCGCGAGAAATCAGCTTCGACCACTGTCGATGATTCCTCGGCCTCGGTGATCCTCATTCCGAGGTTCGCCCACATGCCGTCAGGCGGCTCGAACAGCCGCAGGCGCCGGAGCAGCTCGAGCCCGTACGGGGTCGCCATCAGCGCAGCGGGCTGCCGAAACGCTCCCCAGAAACGAAGTCGTCGAACGGCTTATTGGCCATCAACGCATTGTGATTGCGCGACATGCCGGCGCGCGAGCTAGGCCGTGGCGGTGACCTTCGTGTCAACAGCCGCTTCGGCCGCGGCCGGAAGAGTGAAATGCACCTGCGTTCCCTGCCCGGGCTTGCTGATGAACCAGATGCGACCGCCGTGCAGGCGCACGATCTGACGCGCGATCGGTAGCCCCAGGCCGGTGCCACGGGCGCCGTTGCCCGCGGCGGCAGCGATGCCATCATCCGCAGCCATGCCGGGCCCGCGGTCGCTGACAGCGACCTCGACCTCGTCCGCGCGCCTCGCCACCGCAACGTCGACCTGGCTCGCGGCCGGCGAGTACCTGATCGCGTTGTCGATGAGGATCGACAGCAGCTGCTGCACTCGGGCGTGATCGCAATCGACCACCGGCGACGAGGGATCGGGAGTGATCGTGATGACGGCCGCGGGCGTCTGCTTGTGCGCCCTTTCGACCACATCGATCACGATGGCGTTCAGGTCGGCCCGCGACCTGTCGAGCGCGACGCGGCCTGCCTCCATCTCGTCGAGCGTGATGAGGATCGACAGCAGCTGCTGCACTCGGGCGTGAACGGTCTAGCTCGCGCGCCGGCATGTCGCGCAATCACAATGCGAGGCATGGCCAACGACGTTTTCGAGGCGGTACGGACGGTGCTGGCGGTTCGTGAGTACGCAGACAAAGAGATCCCGGCCGACGTCGTGCGCCGGATCGCGGAAGCGGGCCGGCTGACCGCGAGCTCCTCCAACGGCCAGCCTTGGCATTTCATCGTGGTGAGCGAGCGCGCCGGTCTGCAGAAGCTCGGCTCGCTGGTGCGCACCGGGCCCTACGTCGTGAACGCGCGCGCAGCTGTGATCGTCGCGTA
>VBFW01000246.1 GCA_005880525.1 Chloroflexota bacterium
CTGACGCTCGTCGAGCACAACCCCGACGCCGTGATGCTCACGCTGCCGGCCGATCATGTCGTTCGCGGCAAGACGCAGGTCGCACGCGCGGTGCGCACGGCCGTCCGCGCGGCGGCGGAGACGGAGAGCATCGTCGCCATCGGCCTGAAGCCGACGTTTCCCTCGACCGGCCTCGGGTACATCCACGCGCCGCGCCGAGGACCGGCGGGCACATATCGCGTGGCCCGCTTCGTCGAGAAGCCGGACCTTGCCACCGCGCGGCGTTTCCTGAAATCCGGCGGCTACTACTGGAACCTGGCCTGGTTCTCGTGGCTGCTGCCGGTTTTCGTCGAGGAGCTCGAGCGGTACGCGCCGCGCCACGTGAAAGGCCTCCGCCAGGTGGTCGAGGCGCGGAATGCAGGCAACCTGCAGGCGGCGGCGGAGCTCTATGCGAAGCTGCCGGTCGAGGTCGTCGACCGCAGCGTGATGGAGAAGACCGACCGGCTTCTGCTGGTGCCGGCCGAGTTCGAGTGGGCGGACATCGGCAACTGGGCGGAGCTGGCGGAGAGGGTGCGGGCCGACGCCAGCGGCAACTCGGTCGAAGGCGAGTCCATCTTGATAGACACGCGCAACAGCGTGGTGCTCGGTGACCGCCGTCTGATCGCGGCAATAGGGCTCGAGGACGTGATCATCGTCGACACCGAGGACGCGCTTCTGGTGTGCCCGCGGTCGCGGGCGCAGGACGTGAAAGCCGTGGTCGAGGCGCTTCGGAGGGCGGGAAAAACCCAGTACCTGTAGACCGGTTACCCTGAAAGCCGTGCCGCTTCCGGAGATCAAGTTCGGAACCGACGGCTGGCGAGGGGTGATGGCCGACGACTTCACGTACGCGTCGGTCCGGCGCGTTGCACAGGGCATCGCCGAGTACATGCGCTCGCGCAGCAAGGACCCTCTCGCGGTCGTGGGCTACGACTGCAGGTTCGCCTCTGAGGAGTTCGCGCGGACCGCCGCCGACGTGTTCGGCGCCAACGGCGTCCGCAGCCTCATCTTCGACCGGCCGTCGCCGACGCAGGTCGCGTCATGGACGGTGATCGACCGCAAGGCGACCGGCGCGGCGGTCATCACCGCGAGCCACAACCCGTGGCTCTTCAACGGCGTCAAGTACAAGCCCGAGACCGGGAGCTCCGCGGACAGCACGGTCATCGGCGAGCTCGAGAAGCGCATCAATGCTCTGGGCGAGATCGAGCGCCCCGATCGGGAGAAGGTCGCGGAGTTCGTCACCGTGTACGACCCGCGCGCCGCGTACTACGAGCAGATAGGACGCATGGTGGACCTGCCGCGCCTTCGCGACTCGGGCCTGCGCGTGGTGCACGAATGCATGCATGGATCGGGGTACGGCTACGTGGCCGAGCTGCTCGGCGGCGGCAAGACCACTGTCACGCAGCTGCACTCTGACCGCAACCCGTTCTTCGGCGGCCTGAACCCGGAGCCCATCCCACCCAACATCGACGAGGCGATCGCCGTCATGAAGGGCGGCGGCCACGACCTGTGCATCCTCACCGACGGCGACGCCGACCGCGTCGGCATCATCGACGAGACCGGCAGGTTCATCAATCAGCTGCAGGTGTTCGCGCTGCTGGTGCTGCACCTTTTCGACGTGCTTGGCATGCGCGGTCCGATCGTCAAGACGGTGAACATGACCGCGATGGTCGAGCAGCTGGCGAAGCAGTTCAACACCGAGGTCTACGAGGTCCAGGTCGGATTCAAATACGTCGCGCCGAAGATGATGGAGACCAACGCCGTCATCGGTGGGGAGGAGTCGGGCGGATTCGGTGTTCGCGGCCACATCCCCGAGCGCGACGGCATCCTCATCGGGATGCTTTTCGCCGACATGATCGTGCGGCGCGGCAAGCCGCTGTCGGAGGTCGTTCGCGACCTCGAGCAGCGCGTCGGGCCCCACGCGTACGCGCGCCACGACATTCACCTGCAGCGCGACACATACGACCGCGACCGCAAGCGGATCACCGAGCAGCTGGCGAACCACCAGCCGAAGGAGATCGCCGGCGTCAAGGTCGCGAGGGTGCGCTCGGACGACGGCTTCAAGTTCTACCTCGAGGACGGTAGCTGGGTGCTGTTTCGCACCAGCGGTACCGAGGCGCTCGTTCGCATCTACTCGGAGGCGCCTGACGCGGCTGCGGTCCAGGCGCGGCTGAAGGCGATCGAGGAAATCGTCGGACTGAAGCAAGAAGCGGCTGCCCATGCCTGAGCTCCCGGCCGTTTATCGGGCCGAGGAGACCCTGGTCGAGAAGCCGTGGGGCTATGAGATTCGCTGGGCGATCACTGAGCGTTACGTCGGCAAGATCCTGCACGTGCGCAAGGGCGAGGCCCTTTCGCTGCAGTACCACGAGCGCAAGGACGAGTGGCTGCTGGTCACGCGCGGCACGGTGGACATGGAGCTCGGCGTCGAGGACGGGGAGCTGAAGACGCACCGCATGCGCGAGGGCGATTCGGTGCACCTGATGCCGCTGACGCGGCACCGCATCACTGCTGTCGAGGACGCGGACATCTACGAGGTTTCCACGCCCGAGCTCGAGGACGTCGTGCGCCTCGAAGACCGCTACGGCCGGGCCGGAACGTAGTCCTCCGGTCTAGACTCGCTTAGCCGATGAAGATCCCGCCAGGTCATCGCGAGGCGTCGCCCGTGCGCGTCGTGGCCGCCGTCGAAGGCGAGCGCGATCGAAGATTTCTGATCTTCGGTGGCGTGGTGCTCGTCGCCATCGCGCTCGGCTTCAAGTCCGACATCTGGGCCGAGAACCAGGTCTGGGTGCTCGGGCTCGGCCTCATCGTGGTCGCCGCGCCGGTGCTGCTCGGCTACCTGCGCAGTGCGGGCGAGCCGCCCGCGGTCGAGCATTACATCCCGGTGGCACTCGGAGCTATCACGCTCGCGGGCCTCGCGTCATCGCCGGTCTTCAACTTGCAGCTGTGGCAGTTCGCCGGCCTGAGCGTGCTGTTCGGCGTCGGGTTCGTGGTGGCCGGGCGTCTCGACTACCTGCGCATCCACAGCTCGGAGAAACGCGGCCATGTAGTGCTGCAGGAGGCGATCCTCATCGCGTTCCTGGCGGGCGCCTACGTCGTGGTGGTCACCCTTCCGTTCAATTCCATCCTCAAGCTGCTCTGGATACTGACCATCACGTTCCTGGCGTCGTACCGCAGCTTCCGCATCAACGGCACTTCCATCGCGCCGAGCCGCGCGTTCATCTTCGCCGTCTTCGTGGCGCAGGTCGTGACGTTCCTCGCCTGGGCGG
>VBFW01000247.1 GCA_005880525.1 Chloroflexota bacterium
TCCCGCGCACGTGCTTGTGCACTGCCCGGACTCGCGCGGCGGCCTCATTCGCCGACGCGATGTCGCCGTATGTGACGGTGAGCACGTATCCGCTCGTCGCGGCCAAACGGCCGAACGGGTCGCGCTGCCAGTCGCTGTGCTGGGCGACACCGGCCATCGCCAGCGGATGCAGGGCCTGGACCATAAGCGCGCGCATTCCGGCGAGCGGGAAGCTGCGGTCGCGATGCACGCGCCAGACGATGCTGCCGGGGCCGAAGAGCCCTGCGTCGGCGGGCTCGGCCGGGACTGATCGCTCGTACACGCGGGCGAGCGGCTCGAGCATCGTCAACCGCCCTGTCGAGCTCACGCCGCCACGATACGGATCTTGGGCCGAATGCCGGCACTCGCGGCACAAAAAACGCGCGCGCGGAGCCCGGCGCCGGCACTCGACAGTCCCGGCGTGCTAGGTTCCCGGCATCGACGCAAAGTGGATGGCTGTCGCGCGTGGCGACGAGCCGGCCGACCTGGTGCTCGCCGGCGGCCACGTGCTGTCGGTGTTCACCAAGGAATGGCTCGACGTGGACGTCGCCGTGGTCGACGGCTTCGTTGTCGGGCTTGGGCGCTATCAGGGCCGCGAGCGGCTCGACGTCTCGGGCAAGTACGTGGTGCCGGGTTTCATCGACGCCCACATGCACATCGAGTCGTCCAAGCTCATGCTCGACGAGTTCTCGCGCGCCGTGCTGGCTCACGGCACGACTGCTGTCGTGGCCGACCCGCACGAGGTCGCCAACGTGCTGGGCACGGATGGCATCCACTGGCTGCTCGACTGCTGCGACAACGTGCCGCTGGATGTGTTCGTCATGGCCTCGTCGTGCGTGCCGGCGTCGTCATTCGAGTCGCCGCGGCGGCCGTTCACGCCGGGCGACATCGAGAGCCTCCTCCGCCGTCACCGCACCATCGGCGTCGCCGAGATGATGAACTTCCCCGGCGTCATCGCCGGCGACGCCGGCGAGCTCGCCAAGCTCGAGACGCGGCTCACCGATCACGTGGACGGGCACGCACCCGGCGTGCGCGGCCCGCGTCTCAACGCCTACCTCGCAGCCGGCATTCGCTCCGACCACGAGTCGACGACTTTCGAGGAGGCGCTCGAGAAGAGGCGCCTTGGGATGTGGGTCATGCTGCGCGAGGCCACGGGCGCGCGCAACCTGAAGGACTTGCTGCCGCTCGTGAAGCAGCACGGCACCAACCAGTGCATGTTCTGCACCGACGACCGCGAGCCCGACTTCATCGTCGAGGAGGGGCACATCAACCAGATGGTCCGCGTCGCGGTCGAGGAAGGCGTGAGCCCTGAGGACGCGGTGGTGATGGCGACCATCAATCCCGCGATGTACCACAGGCTGTGGCGGCTCGGCGCAATTGCGCCCGGCTACCAGGCCGACATCCTCGTGCTCGACGACCTGAAGTCTTTCCGTCCGCGGCATGTGCTGAAGCGCGGCGCGCCGCCGCAGATCAAGAAGCTCGACGTCCCGGAATGGGTTCGGCAGACGGTCAACCTCGGACCGGTCGACGAGGCGTCGTTCCGCATCGCGGCGGGTCCGAAGAAGATCCGCGTGATCCATGTCATCCCGGCTCAGCTGCTCACCGGCGTCGACACGGTCGAGCCGAGCGTGCGCGACGGACAGCTGATCGCCGATCCGCCACGTGACCTGGTCAAGATCGCCGTGCTGGAGCGTCACCACGCCACTGGGCGCGTGGGCCTGGGCTTCGCCACCAACGTCGGGCTGAAGCGCGGCGCCTTCGCGTCCACCGTCGCACACGATGCGCACAACGTGGTGGTGCTGGGCATCGACGATCGGGACATGGCAGCGTGCGCGGCGCGACTGGCCGAGATCGGCGGCGGCATCGTCATCGCCGAGGGCGGCAAGGCGGTGGAGGAGCTGCCGCTGCCTATCGCCGGGCTGATGAGCGACCGGCCTCTCGCTGAGGTGCACGAGCGCCTGCGGTCGATGGAGCGCCGGCTCGCCGCGATGGGATCCACGATGGCTGCGCCGTTCATGACGCTGAGCTTCCTTGCGCTCTCGGTGATCCCCGAGCTGAAGATCACCGACCGCGGGCTGGTCGACGTCGGCCGCTTCGAGCTGGTACCGCTCGCCGTTGAGTAACGATCTCGAGGTGCGGCTCTACAGCTGCCTTGCCAGCCGGCGGTGGGCACACGCGGTCGCGACGGGCGAGCCGGCAGAGCGTGCCATGGACCAGCTGACCGACGACGAGTGGCTCGAGGCGATGAAGGCGCACCCTCGGATCGGCGAGCGCGGAGGCGACGCGCCGAAAAGCTCGGAGCGGGAGCAGAGCCGGGCCATGCAGACATCCGCCGCGACACTGGCCGCGCTAGCGGCCGAGAATCGTCGGTATGAGGAGCGCTTCGGCCACGTGTTTCTGATCTTCGCGCGCGGCCGTGGCGGCGAGGAGATCCTTTCCGAGCTGCGCCGGCGGATGAACAACGAACCCGCGGCCGAGCTGGAGGAGGCGAAGCGCGAGCTGCGCAAGATCGCCCTGATGCGGCTCAGTGGCCTCGTGACCGCGTGAGCGTGTCCACCCACGTCCTCGACACGATGCGCGGCACACCCGCCGCCGGCCTGGAGGTGACGCTGAGCCGCCGTGAGCCGAACGGCGACTGGACGCAGGTCGCGCACTCCGAGACCGACGCGGACGGCCGGGTGCGCGAGCTCACGGAAGACACGCTGGACGCGGGTGACTACAGGCTTCTCTTTGCCACGCGGCGGTATTTCGAGCGCTCGGGCTTGAGCGCCTTCTACCCGGAGGTGAGCCTCGTGTTCACCATCGAGGACGCTGGCCACCTCCACGTGCCCCTTCTGCTGAGCCCTTACGGCTACACCACATATAAAGGTGTGTAGGCGTGGGAGGCATCGTTCTCGGTGACAACCAGTACGGCAAGGCGGAAACGCATGTCGTGCGGCTCTCGCGGTCAGGCGCCCAGGACAACATCAAGGACCTGACCGTCAGCGTCGCGCTGGCGGGCGATTTCGCCGCCACGCACCTGACCGGCGACAACAGCCTGGTCCTCACCACCGACACGCAGAAG
>VBFW01000139.1 GCA_005880525.1 Chloroflexota bacterium
TGACTGAAGCCTAATAGCGACGAAAACGACCTGGAGGCGATCAGACTTAGCGCTTCAGCCGTTGCTAAGACTGCACATGTACTTTGGAATTCACGCAGAGATTCGCCTCCAAGCGAGGCAATGGGCGGGGGACTAAGGAGTGAGCACCGACTTGACCCTTCGATTTTCGAATGTGACTGCGGCCCCTACCTCGACCAACGGCACTCACGCGCCGGCGGCGGCAATCGCCCTCTCGAGCCGCGAGGTCAACGTCCTGAACCAGGTGGCGCGCGGGCTCTCGAACAAGCAGATCGCCCTGAAGCTCGGCATCAGCGACAAGACGGTTCGCAACCACCTGAGCCGAATCTTCCGGAAGCTCGACGCGGGCAACCGGACCCAGGCTGTGATGAACGCAATGAGGGTCGGGCTGCTCACGGTCTGAGCACCCCTCACCTGCGATCACGGGATCGGGTATAGGGCGATGAGGGCGCCGGCGGCCAGGTAAGGACCGAGCGCGATTTGTCCGCCGAGTGAGCGGTGCCAGGCCGCGATGCCGATGGCTGCAGCGCCTGCTCCGATAAACCCGGTGACCATTGCTTCCGCCGTTCTTTCTGGCCCCAGCATCAGCCCGATGACGGCTGCGAGCTTCACGTCGCCGAGCCCGAGCGCGTCACGACGGGCGAGGAGCGACCCGACCCCACCGAGCAGGAGCAGGGCGCCCGCGGCCACCAACCCCGCCGCCGTGCCCGCCCACCATGGCTGCCTCAGGACGCTGACCGCCAGAGCGAACAAGGCCGCCGGGAGCATCACGCGGTCGAGGATCAGCCCGTGCTCGAGGTCGAAGAAGATCACCTGAACGAGTACCAGCACAAACACTCCCTGCAGCACCATGGTGGTCAGATCAATCCAGGGCCTGGCGGCGAAGGCCGCGAACAGGATCGCCGACAGCACCGGCGGGCCCAGGGTGCCGACAGCTGAGTTGGGGCTATCGAGCTCCTCTGTGGCGGCCAACCTGACCGATCCCCAGCGGACCGCGGCCCCAGCCGCGCCGCCCACCAGCGCCCAGGCCGCCGCGGCCAGAACCGTGCTACTCGAGGTAGGCCGTCGGGACTGAAGTCCGCCAGTCGAGCTGCTGGCGCCGCTGCGCTACGCTCCTCGACCCAATCCTGCGCTGCGAGCTGCGGCGCTCCTCTTCCCTGGCGGCCGCGACGACCTGCCGCTCCTCCTCCGCCCTGCGCTCGGCGGTGCGGCCGTCGGCGTCAGTCCGACGCGATCCGAGCGCTCTCTTATCTAAGTCCAATTCTGGTCATCCTGCCCTGGGCCGCTTCCCGACCGTGATGAGTCAAATGTCCCTTGTGGCTACGCGCGCCCGGCCCTAGCTTAATCAAGCCTGCGAATGGAGTAGCGGCGGAGGTTTGGTGCGCTTTCTGGCCAGTGTCATCGCCACGAACCTGAGGACCGGAAGGCCGCCCCCGTGTAGGCGCAAACCATGACGCGCCACCTCTTACTTAGGTTGCGGCTCGCAGCAGCAGGCGCCCTGTCGCTGGCGATGGTGGCCGCATCAGCGGCCAGCTTGCCAGTGGTGCTTGCCGCGAGCGGAAGCCTGTACGTGAACAGCGCCGCGGCCAACTGCAGCGACGCAGGCAACGGCTCGTCCACGCAGCCCTACTGCTCGATCGTCAAGGGGGCGCAGGTCGCGACTGCCGGAACCACGGTCTTTGTAACTGGCGGCGCCTACGCAGGGTCCGCAATCAACCCCAGCTCCGGCCTGGCGGGAAGCCCCATCACGTTCGCGGCATCTCCCGGCGTGACCGTCAGCGGCGGCACCAGTGCATTTGCGATCTCGGGCCGGAGCTACATCGTGATCGATGGCTTCACCATCACATCGACCTCTGATTACGCAATCAGCGTGTCGTCCTCTAGCAACATCACGATCTCCAACAACTCGATTAGTGGTGTCGGTCACCGGATCAACGGACAGACCGCAGGTGGAGTTCGCCTGACTGGGACCACTTCCTCTTTGATCACGCACAACCGGAGCGACAACAACGCCGATCACGGCTTCATGATCTCCAGCGGGAGCACCAACAACATGGTGTCGTTCAACGAAGCGTCGCTCAACGCCGAGGGCTGGCAGCGCAACGCCAACGGAATCGACGTCATCGACACCGGGAGCACCGGCAACACGTTGCTCGGCAACGTCGTCCACGACAACGAGGACTCGGGGCTGCAGTTCTACCCGGGCGCCAACAACGGACTGGCGATCAACAACATCAGCTACAACAACGGCGACCACGGCATCGACGACCTCAACGTCACGGGCGGCCGTCTGATCGGCAACACGATCTACCACAACTGCACCTCCGGCATCAATGTCGAAGGTACCTCGGGCAGCTACACGATCATGAACAACATCTCGGTCGACAATGCCGTTTACCCCGCGTACAACGGCATCGCCTGTGGCCGGCGCACTGGAAACATCGGCATATACGACTCCGCGCCCGCCTCCACAACGGTGGACTACAACCTGGTCAACCTGACGACCAGCGGCAACATGTACATCTGGAACAACAATTCATATTCGAGCCCGACGGCTCTGTTCAATGCCACCGGCCAAGAGCAGCACGGCATCCTGGCCGACCCTAAGTGGGTGAGCACCACGACTCCCGACTTCCACCTCCTGGAGGGATCGAAGGCCATCGACTCCGCCAACTCGGGTGCTTCGGGGGAATCGTCCGTCGACGCCAACAACAACCCGCGTGTGGACGACCCATCCACCGCCAATACCGGTGTTGGCCCGCGCGCCTACGACGACCGCGGCGCCTACGAGTTGCAGACGGGCGGCATCGCGGACACGCAGGCTCCATCCGTTCCGTCCGGCCTCACCGCAACCGCCGTCACAGCCATCACGGTCGCGCTCTCATGGAACGCCTCGACTGACAACGTGGGCGTCGCCGGCTACACGGTCTACCGCGCCGGCGCGTCGGTGGGAACGTCTTCGACAACCACCTTCACCGACAGCGGTTTGGCCGGTTCTACGACCTACACCTATACGGTCGATGCGTTCGACGCCGCCGGTAACCACTCGGCGCAGTCGGCCGCAATCACGGTCACGACCGCGGTCCAGCCGGTCACGTTCGTTCAGGGCGCAAGCAAATCGACCGGCAGCCGCCATACCAGCATCACTTTCAACCTGGCGAAGCCCGTGGCCGCGGGCGATCTGTTGACCGGGCTGTTCGCCGAGCTCGACGCCGCGGGCCAGGTCACCGTCTCGGACAACGTGAACGGGGCGTGGACGCGCGCGGCCGGCATGACCTACACGACCGGCAAGGGAGATATCGCGGTGTTCTACGAGGCCAGCTCCAAGGCTGCGCCTTCGGGGCTCACCATCACGATCGCCGCCACCGCCTCGACCTCGCTGTACGGCACGGCCGCCGAATACGCCGGGATATCGGCCACCGCGCCTTTGGATCAGGTCACGCTCCGATCGGGTACCGGGCTCAACGTCGACTCAGGGCCCACGGCTGCAGTCGCTGCGGGCGAGCTCGTCTTCGGATCACTGACGTCCAGCAGCGGCCTTGGTCCGATCACTGCCGGCAGCAGCCAGGGACGGACGTTCACGATGCGATCCACGTCGAGCAACATCGCCGAAGCCGACATCCTGTCCGGTAGCGCAGGTGCGCAGGACGCACGCTTCACCATCACCAAGTCGCTCACGTGGTACGCGGCAGCGGCGGTGTTCAAGCCGACGTCCTCAACTGCCGATACAACCCCTCCGTCCGTTCCGGCGGGGCTGACGGCAACCAACGGTTCGGGTTCGGTCGGATTGAGCTGGAGCGCCTCCACCGACAATGTCGGCGTCACCGGCTACACCATCTACCGCAACGGCGCCTCGCTCGCCACGGTCGGTGGAGCGGTCCTTGGCTACACAGACGCGACCGTCAGCTCGGCGACTGCGTACACGTACAGCCTCGATGCCTTCGATGCTGCGGGCAATCACTCGCCTCAGTCGTCCCCGGTCTCGATCACGACTCTGGACTGGGTTCCGCCTTCGACCCCGAGCGGGCTGACGGGCACCGCCGGAACGACCACGGTCGGGTTGAGCTGGAACGCCGCCACCGACAATGTCGGCGTCAGCGGTTACACGGTGTACCGCAACGGATCGGTTCTTGGGACCGTGGGCGGATCGGTCCTCTCCTACGCAGACAACACGGTGAGTCCGTCGACCACGTACACATACACGGTCGACGCATTTGACGCTGCCGGCAATCACTCTGGGCTGTCGCAGGCCGTCACGGTCACGACGCTGGGCCAGGCCGACACGACTCCGCCCACCGTGCCGGCCGGGCTGGCCGCCACCGCCGGTCCGGCCGGCGAGGTCGACCTCTCATGGACCGCCTCGACCGACGACGTAGGCGTGGCCGGCTACACGGTCTATCGCGACGGCTCCTCGATCGGCACCGTCGGCGGCTCCGCAACTAGTTTTGCGGACAAGGCCGTGTCGAGCGCAACCACCTACGCGTACACCGTCGACGCGTATGACGCGGCCGGCAACCACTCCGGCCAGTCGACCGCGGCATCGATCACGACGCCAGACTGGGCGCCGCCTGCGGCGCCCACCGGGCTCTCGGCCTCAGCGGTGAGCTCGAGCGAGATCGATCAGGCATGGCAGGCGGCCACTGACAACGTCGGAGTCGCCGGCTACACCGTGTACCGCAATGGATCGGCGGTGGCCACACTCGGGCCAGACGTGCTTGCCTACGCGGACACCGGGCTCGGCCATGGAGTCACCTACTCCTACACCGTGTCCGCCTTTGATGCCGCGGGCAACACATCGCCGCAGTCGAGCCCGGCCTCCGCGACCACGCCGGACGACATCGCCCCGACTACACCCGGAGGGTTGAGCGCGACCGCGACCTCCTCGACTTCGGTGAGCGTCAGCTGGACGGCCTCCTCAGACGACGTGGCGGTCACCGGCTACGACGTTTACCGCGACGGCGCGCTGCTCGCCACGGTCGGAGCGAGCACGCTCGTATACGTGGATACCGTCGCCGTGGGCAGCACACACAGTTACACGGTCGACGCGTTCGACGCGGCCGGTAACCATTCGGCCACGCCCGCGACGGTGACAGTGACAACTCCGACCTCGGACACCACCCCGCCCACGACCCCGACCGGCCTGACGGCAACGGCTCCCAACTGGGCCCAGGTGAATCTGAGCTGGGCGGCCGCAACCGACAACGTCGGGGTCGCGGGTTACACCGTATATCGCAATGGGGCGGCCATCGCCACCGTTGGCGGCGGCATCCTCTCGTACGCCGACAGCGCCGTGACTCCGGCGACAAACTACAGCTACTCGGTCGATGCATTCGACGCGGCAGGCAACCACTCGAGTGCGTCGGCGGCGGTGCCGGTGCACGTTCCGGCCCAGATCAAGTTTGTGCAGGGCAAGGCGGTCACGACCGGCTCCCGCGTTGCGAGTCTCACAATTTCGTTCGGCGCGGTTGGACAGGGCGACCTCCTCGTGGGCTGGTTCGGCGAATACGACTCCGCGGGCCAGGTGACCGTGTCGGACAGCGTCAACGGGGCGTGGACGCGTTCGCCCGCGTCGACAACCTGGAACGGTTCGACCGGCGACATCGCCCTGTACTACGTGGCGAATTCCGCCGCGGCTGCGAGTCTGACAATCACGGTCTCAGCCGCCAACGCCACCTACATCCAGGGGAGCCCGGCCGAGTACTCCGGCGTCGCGGCGACGAACCCGCTGGATCAGGTCGTGCTCGCCAAGGGCAGCGGCACCGCAGCCGACTCTGGGCTCACCGCCGCGACCGGTGCCGGTGAGCTCGTGTACGGCGGGATGCTGGCCACCAACGGCGGCGGCACGCTCGTCGCCGGCGCAAGCGCTGGAGTGCCGTTCATCAAGCGAGCTCAGTCGAGTTCGGGCAGCCAGGGGCTGGAGGACGTCACGTCCAGCGTCGCCGGTCAGCAGCGCGCCGGGTTCACCTTCACGAACTCGGTGTCCTGGTTCATGGTCTGCGCGGTCTTCAGACCAGCCTGACAGGCGCGCGCGTCAGAAACCGACGAGGTGCGGCTGCTCGCGACCTCCGTTCTGCTCAGCGTGCGCGAGCGTGCGCCTGGTCAGCAGCGGGTTGCACCTGGCGTTCAGACACTCCCCGGTCTTGAGGTCGAACTCCAGGTTGTGCCCGAGGCACCGAATCACGTTGCCCTCGAGAACCAATCCGCCGATGGCGAGGTCTTCGCCGGCGTGGGGGCAGTAGCGCGAGATCTCGTACGCACCGTCCGCGCCCTGCACCGTGAGCCGCTCGTCGGAGGCGCGGCTCACCTCGTAGCGCTCGATCGCATCGAGTGCTTGCGGCTCGGCGTGTTTCAGGAGCCCGACCAGGTAGTCGTTGTAGATGTGGGTCGGAAGTCGACGTCCCAGCGGCCCTCCACAGCTCCAGTCACATCGAACCGCACAGTCATGTCGATCCGCTCGCGAAAGTACGGGCTCAACTCGCCCAATCGGTTGAAATGCTCCACGAATTGATCGGCCAGCTCAGGTCCTGGTTCACGGTGAGAGGCGTACGTCTCGGCTATCTGTGGCTCCCTGGCCGACGCATATGCATCCAGGTACTCGGTGATGTCGCCGTATGAGAAGTCTCGCCAATGCGGGTCCGGTCGGTGAGTGCGGGTGAGCACGTCGTAGGTGTCGCCCGGCATCCACGTCGCAACCTCGACGCGGGGGGCTTTGCGCGCCAGGTACTGGGCTGCCTGCGACTGGTCTGGAAAGATGCCGTTGGGCGCGGTCAGCCACCGGTTGTGCTCGCGGAGCATCGGGTCGAGAAAGCACATCGGTCCCGCAAAGGGCACTGCGAGCTTCGGCGAGGCCAGCTTGATCAGGCGGCCCACCGCCTCAAACTTCCCGGACCGCTTTTCGGCGCTGATGCGCTCCTTTTCGGATTCGGGGTACTCGTAGCAGATCGGATGCCATGAGGCACCTGACATCTGCACCGCCACGACGTCTAGCTCGCCACCGCACTCCATCGCGGCGCGACGCATCTGGCCAACCGTCATCCTTGCGTCGTTGCAGTGGAGGAAGGAGGCGCCGCCCGCGTGTACAAGAACCGCTGAGTCGTGGCACATGGGCGATTGCTCGGGAATGAAACAGACCCAATCGCCACGGTCGTTGAGGTGGAATTTCTGCCAGGCGTCGAGCTCGACGACGTTGCGCGCTCCGATCCTTCGCAGCCGGTTGCGCAGGTTCGGTGACGGGTAACGATGGACGAGAAGTGTGGTGCGGGCGGGCAGCCGGGTAAGGACGTCGGCATCCATATGGTCCAGGTGCTCGTGCGACAGAGTGGCGAAGTCAACATCGAGCACCCTCGCTTGATCAAGGTGCGAGTTGCTCGGGAGTTGATACCAGGAGCCCTGGAAAGCACCGCGGTCGGAGAGCCAACAGTCCATGATCATGCTCAGGTCCACACCATCGACTCGAATGCCGGCATGGCCGAGAAAGGTCAGCTGGATCGAGCTTGCCGTCACCTTTCGCGACCGCGGTTGGGCAAGGTGCAGGCGACGAGATCGTTAGCCACAGGGTGAGTCTGAAGAGCGACCGCCTCAGACCCAATAGGGAATTGCGGCACAGGTCCGGGACCGCAGTTTCAGGGCCATTGTGGGCGCCAGTCCCAGGGCCTGGCCAGGCCCGTGCTCAGATTCGTCCGGCCGAGCTAACCACCATCCGAATACGATCCACTGCTGGATCACCCATGCGTGCCATCGCTGCGCTCGCAGCCGACACCCTCCGCCGCTCGCTGACAGCGTGCGTCGTGCTCGTGGTCGCGTACTCGCTGTCTCCGGCGGCTGTGACGCAGCTTCATGTGAATCCGGTCGCGTCCGGATCGGTGCGCGGGGTCTATCGCTTCTCATCGACGGCCTGGAGCACGATCGCGGGCCTCGGATTCAACTGGGTGACTGACGGCGGCGCCAACACCAACTACTACCCGGGCCAGAAGGCTGCCGGCCTTGTCGGCATGGTATGGCTCCCCGCCTACAGCAACTCGACCTGCACGGAGACGATGTCAGACGCCCAAATCACACAGGTCGTGCAGACCAACGTCTCCGGAGGCAATGCGGGGGCGGTGTACCAGGTCGGTGACGAACCGACGGCGAACGGATGCGCTGCCAGGGCGGCGTACGTGCACATGACCTCAGTGGTCCACGCTGCAGACCACGCCGCCAGGACATGGGTCGCCGACGATCAGTTCAACGACCCTTCCACCTCGAACTGGCCCGCCGGCCTCCCTATGAAAGGCTCGGTCGACATTCTGGCCTTCGACATATATCCGTGTCAGTCGGGACCGTGCCACCTGAACATGATCGATCTCGCGATCCAGCGCATCCATTCGGTCGGGCTCACAAACTGGGAGTTCATCCTCCAGGACTTCGGTCCATGCGAGTCCTGGAGAGCGCCGAATGCAACGGAGGTGTTGCAGCAGTTCCAGCACTGGCAAGGCGCCGGTGCGATCGGCTACTGGTTCTATACGTACGACTCTGATGGTTCCTGCCCCGGCAACGTGGGCGGAAGCAGCGTCTTGAAGCAGATCAACGGGCTGGCGGTCAATCCGGGTTCCGCCCCACCGGCGCCTTCGGCGCGGCCAGCAAGCCCGCCTGCCGCGCAGACTCCAGGTCCGAAGTCATCGCCTGGTGCAAACTCGTCCTCCAAGCCGCCGGGCAAGCAATCACCGACGACGTCGAATGGGAATGCGAGCGCGAGCCCCGGGACCTCGCCGGCCGATTCGTTGAGACCGATGTTGACCGCCGTCGAGTCGTCGAGGCTACCCCTCGCGGTGATCGGGATCGGCGCTCTTCTGGCAGGGATCGGAGTTGCTCTCAGCTATATGCTGCGGCGCCGTACGAAGTAGCTCTCAGGCGGTGCGCGTCGACTCCGTCGGGGCCGGCGCAACGGCGGAGGCAGACGGGATTTCGAGCGCCAGCTTCTCGGGTAACTGGGTTGCGCGACCTGCGAGTCGCGCAAACAGCTGGAAGTGAAGACGCGCGAATGCGCCGTGGTCGGCCGTGGCGGCGACCTCGGCGATTCCCGCCAGAGCCGCATCGCGCCATCGCGCCGGATCCGCGCCAAGCCTCGACAGGCTGCCGGCGATGAATTGGCGGAATAGTTCTGAGAACCATCCGGTCCCGTCGAGCGCGAACTCGATCCCCGAGCCCCAGACGCCGCTTCGCAGCCCGCGGTGTCCCGCCACCTGCCCGCCCGCCGGCGAGTGTCGATCCAGGTAGAGGGCGTACGTGATGGCGAATCTAACGACGTCGCGCAGCGGCTCACCCGAGATCGCGCCCGACTCCCAATCGATCACTCCCGAGATCTGGTCACCCGTCGCAAGCAGGTTGCCGAACCAGAAGTCGCCGTGGACAGCGGTGCGTGGACTCGTCGATTTACGCAACCGTGCATGCGTGGCGCGGAGCTGAGGCAGGGCCCCTTCAATCGCAGGGTCGTCCGCGAATCGGCTGCTCAGGATGTCGGCCACGCCACCATCCATGTCAATCGGTGCCTGCTCGCCGGCCGTGGCGGCGTGGAACCGCGCGAGCCATGAGCCCGCCATGTTGAAGTCGGACTCGACCGCGCTCCGGGTGGCGACGTGCCGCCACCCGTGGTAGCGGGTGCTCATTGGTGAACCAGGCAGGGCGGAAACGACCAGGATCGGACTGCCTTCCGCTCCGACGACCTCGGTTGACCGGGGTATCGTCACCAGCAGCTGCGGAGGCAAGCGCATCTGCAGCGCAGCCAGGAGCCGGCGCTCAGCGACCACACTGCCCTCGGCGACCTCTGTGGTGGGAACCTTGACCGCAAGCGCGGGTTTCGACTGCCCGTGGGGGACCAGCAGCACAGTCAGCTTGGCGTTGGGGTCCTTCGACATCGCGAGGACGATCGCCTCCATGTCATGGACGTCGAGGAGCCGCGAGGCCTCGAGAGCGCCCTCGGCAGCAGGCGACACCGAAAACGCAGTCGTGGGTGAGGAGACACGCCCAACCATGAGCCGAGTTGGCGCCAGGGCGCCAATCAGCGCGGCCGGGAACACGAATCGCGCAGCCTGTTTGGCGGCGGCAAGCAGGGCCGAGATGGTGGGGCCGCCACCAGGCAGCACGGATACCTCAGTGAAGAAGTGGCGCAGCGTGAGCGGCGTGTTCTCGACGTAGCAGGTCGGCGGGGCCAGCCTGGGGATGGCCACGTATTCCCTGACCATGTCGATGCCCGCTTCGCGTGCGAACCGCCGGGTTCGCCAGTGGGACGTGAGGGCTGTACAGCAGACAACCACCTCGGTACCGGGTGAAAGATCGCGGACCTGCCGCTGCAGCTCGTGGCGGGAGGCAGATGAAGACGGCAGATCGATCTGGATTGCACTGGGAGAGGTCAGCAGCTGCCAGGGGCTTCTGTGGGCGTAGCTCGAACGCGGCCCTGAGGGAGCGTGGAGATGCCCACGCTTTTTGACACTGCGCTTGCCGAGCACGCTGCCAGCGACATAGGCCGCCGTTCCCACGATCCAGGTCACGGTGCGCGCAGGCGTCGGCCTCGACAGGTAGTCCATGTCCTCCGCCACTCGCCACGGAACCTGCACCTCGAGATACTGGCTTTCGACGTCGTCACCAGCCACCATGCCGCCGCCCTGCCGCATACCAAGCTGCGCGGGGCCCGTCAGGCCGGGACGGTGCCTGAAAACCGTCTGCAGCTCTTTCGGGTAGCGCTGCGCAAGCCCGACCGTCTCGGGGCGAGCGCCGACGAGCGTCATTTCGCCGCGCAGCACATTGACGAGCTGTGGCAGCTCGTCGATGCTCGTAGCCCTGAGGATGTGCCCGAGGCGCGTGATCCGCCGGTCGCCTGACGCCGTCACCTCCGGGCCCTCGCTCGGCCGCATGCTCCGGAACTTCAGCATCGTGAAAGCCATGCCACCTTCGCCAACCCTTACCTGGCGGTAGACGCCCGACGCGCCGGTGGAGAGCCGCGCTCCGATCCACGCGGCGAGCATCAGCGGGCTCAGCAGGACCAGTGACGACCCCGAGACGACGATGTCAAGCGAGCGTCTGAACCTCCCAGGCGGGATGGGGTCGCCAACGTCCATGACTCGGTCTGCGGACCTGGGTTGCATCAGCAGGAAACAAAGTCCGAGCAGCGAGGTGGTCGTCAGGTAGGCGGCGGTGGACGCTAGAGCGGCACCCACGAGCTGGTAACGAGGGATGAGCAAGAAGTCCAGCAGCACCGTCACGATCACGCCGCCGAGAGTGGCGAGCGAGTTGAGCCCGGGGCGACCGCGTCCGAAGAGATAGGCGGTCACGACGCCTGACGCTCCCTCGACCGAAAGCCCGATCAACAGCAGTCTCGTCGGCTCGACTGCGCCCACGAAGGCGCCACCGTAGAAAAGCGGGATCACGGGGCTGGCCAGAACGGCCAGAGGCAGAGCTGCCAGCGCGGTGGCCGCGGCGGCGCGAGGCGCCAGCCACGCAGCCCATGACCAGGCGTCAGTGGCGGTCTTGCCGGCGAAGCGTGGATAGAGCACCCATTCAAACGAGATGGGAAGCAGCCGAACCAGCTCCGCGAACTTGGACGCGACTGCGTAGATTCCGAGGATGGCGGGACCGGCGAGCAGATCGACGATCATGAAGTCGAGGCGCAGGTTGACGAGGTACATGATGCTTCCGACCTGGCCGCGCAACCCGAACACATAGACCCGCTTTGCGAGCTCGAATGACGGCCGGCCTACGCCCGCGAAGTAGTGCCGGCCGAGCAGCCTCCTCCATGCGACGGCACCGGTGACGACATCGGCCGCGATCAGCGCGGCCACCACAGCCGCTCCCCCGTTCGCGCCCAGGAGCAGAGCCACCGCGTATCCAGGAATGAACAGCAGCTCTTCGAGGGCGATCGCATAGTTGGTGCCGCGCAGGTCTCCTGTCCCTTGTGAAGCGGCCTTGGCCGTGATGACAAACAGCCGGCTGATGGTTTTCAGGCCGGCCCACGCCACGATCAGGGTGGTGAGATCGCGGAGGAATAGGTCCTTCAACAGCGGCGCAGCCGCCAGCCAGATGAGCAGCGATGCGACCGACGACGTGGCGCCGATGGCGAGCAGCGTCGTCTTCACACGCGGGTCGTCCTTGGTCGGCCCCGCGAGAAACCACGGCGTGGCGGCGGCGAGGCCACCGGACACCATCACTGCCAGCAGCCACGGCATGACCCGGAGCAGCGCGTAGTCCCCGACCGCCGAGGGCCCGCCAATCCTGGCCACCATCAGCGTGGCCAGCGATAGCGAGATCAGAGCCACGGTCAGGGCGGCCACATTGCCCGTGAGGGCAGTGCGGCGGAGGCTCAGGAGGCGGCGCGCTTCGTGGACCAATCCCGCCCCCATATCTGAACCGCCGCGATCAGCGCGAGCAGCGCCCATGCGTGCCGGAAGTGCAGCACCTGGTAGTAAGCCGCAGCCACTGCGAGCCCTAGAAGCGCGCCGATCAGCGCGTCGCGCCTGGGCACAACGGCGGCGAAGTCGGCCTTGAGCTGTCCTCGAGCTGCGGTGCCGGCGCGCCACGCGATCGCCCAGATCAGAACGATCAGCGCGATTCCACCTTCGACCCCGCGTTCGACGACGGCCGCCACATAGTCGTCGTGGGCCTGGTGCGGAAACGGAGCCAGGCTGTCAGTCAGGATCGGCTGCGTCGCGCCGGGCCCGGCGCCGAACGGCCCAGCCTTCTGAAATAGCACCCAGGCTTCTTTCACGATCGTGAGGCGCTGGCTTGCACTCGCGTCGCTCCGTCCGATCCAGTCGCGAAGTACCGGCACCCCGCTATCGCGAGCCCATACCTGGATGTCAACCGGGTGGATCACCTTGGCTGCCCCGGCCCCGATCACGAGGGCGAGGCACACCGCGGCGATGGTGACCATCAAGCCGAAGCGGCGTCGAGTCGCGGCCAGGATCACGAAGGCTGTGCCGACGGCGAGACTGAGGACGCCGCCGTTGGATCCGGTCAGGACCATGGCGGCAAGGAGCACCGCGGCAATCGCGGCCCGCAGCCACCATCGGCGCGGAACGGCGCTCGACCACAAAACAAAAAGCGACATCGCGAAAAAGCCGGATGCCATATTGGGGTCACCAAACTGGCCATCGGCCCTGACGCCGTTGTTGTCCTCGATTCCGGAAAGGGCTCGAACGCCGATGAATACTCCGATCACGAGGAGGGCGGCCCAGAACGCCGACGCATACACCCAGGCGGCAAGAAGCACCCGAAGTGCATCCGCGGTGCGGGCCAGGTTCACGATCGCCAGGCACCAGACGAACAGGTAGATGTCCTGGATGACAGCGATCAGCGGGGCTTCGGGATAGCCCACTGTCACGAGCGCGCCTCTGAGGTACGGACCGAGGATGCCGGAGACGCATCCGGCGACGACGATCAGGCCCATGGATATGCCGTACGGCGTGCGAATTCGCTCAGCTGAAAGGTAAATCCACAGGGCGACGGCCCCGATCGCCGGGACCATCGCAAGGTCGGTCGGCGAGCTGTTGCCAGGACCGGCCGGATGCAGCCATGCGAGCGTGCCGATGGCAATCGCGGTAAGCACCAGAGCCACGCGGTGCGCGCGGGCGATGTCACGAACGGAAGCGATCGTGCGTGGCCGCATGGGCAGCAGCCCACCGCCGAGGACGATCGAGGTCGTTCCCAACTACGCCCTGCCGACGGCGGCGATGAGCTCGGTGGCCACGACCGCCCCGAGTGCGAGGACGACAACGATCCAGATCACGTTGTCGGTCAGGCGCTGGACCGTCAGCCGCCGGCGCGACCTGCGTAGCATCCGCATGCGCGCTTCAAATGGCAGCGCGTGAAGAGTGCCGGTTACTACCCGACTCATCCTCGCTGCCTCCCTGTTCCGAATCCGCGCATATGGCGTGAAGGGCATCAGTCGGTTCTCGCGAGGGCCATCAGTTGAGGACCGCCATGGGTCGCAGCCGCGCCACCGGCCTGACAATGTCGTTGCTTTCCAGGATCGCGATCCCCTCGTCAACACCGCGGTTGTCGAGGTGGTGGACGACTGTTGGTTCGGTTCGCTTGTAGCTAAACCGCAGGGTCGAGTGGCCTTCCGGATCGGCCTCCGACAGGCCCCGGCGCGCAAAGTCATCGATGATGCTGCCCGTTCCGTGGCACGCAGAGGAAAGCGCTTGATCCGATCCGACCGAGCCGGCGCAGAGGTAGGAGCACGTCCGGTTCGTCCCCGGCACCAGCACCGGTTGCCCCGTCTTGCTGAAAATCGGGTGGCCGGCCATTCGCGATGCCGCATACGCGCGCACGCTGTTGTGACGATGGACAATCGCTTTCTTCCCGCCGACCATCTCCTCGTAGATCGAGTTATGAGGGGAGTCGACGATCAGCCGGCTGGAGCTGCCGAAGGCATCGAACGCCATCCTGCGCAGGGCCGAGTACGCGCACAAGCGGAAGGCGAAGCCGTAGTTCATCGCCGCCGCATTCGCAATCATCAAGCGCTCGCCCTCGGCGCTATCCCGCGGGATGGGTGGGCAGTCGTTGGAGAAATAGAGCGCGTAGCGATTGCGCAGCTCCTCCAGCGACCGTGCGCCCGCGAGGTGATGCAGCGGCTTCTGCAGCCTCATGATCCGCTTGAGCATCCCGTTCCCGCCCTTGCGTGATCCGTACAAAGCCCCGACTGCGCCAGTGAGCACCCCGCCCCCCGCGTGGAACTGAAGAGTGACCTGGCCCTTCTGGATGCCGAGACGCGCGGCCCGATCAGAGTCGAGGACTTCCTCCACCTCCTGCAGCTCCACGAAGTGGTTGCTCGGCCCGATCGTCCCGAACCGCATGCGGCTCAGGTGGAACAGCAGCCACGGGATCTCTTCGCGCACTCTCTCGCGACCGCCGAACGCGTCGAGGTCGAGCTTGCCGCCCTCTTCGATTCGCAGCAGCTCATCCGGATCGAGGTCCCATCGATCGACGGCGAACTCGGCGCCGTCGACTGCGCACTGCACGGCCTCGTCGAAGGTGAGGTCGCGCCTCTTGGTAGGCGGATACGGGTATGCGCTCTTCACCGAGGCGTAGAAGCGCGCAATCTGATCCTCGCTCGGCCGGCCCGCATCGAAGGCGATGAGCGCCATGCCGCAGTTGACCGAGGCGCTCGTCAGGGTTGGCCGGATGCTGTTGAGCGTCGCCACGGCGATGCTGGACGGCATCTCCATGTTGTGCTTGTGGTAGAAGTCCGGCAGCACGACGGGCGGCGCAGCGAGGTCGGCGTCCTTCAGCTCCCTGCCCAGCACCTCCAGGGTCCGGTCGCTCGCCCGGTGGTCAGAGCTGGCGAAGATGCGCGGGTGGCGATCAACGTGCACGTGGTGATCGCCGCCGTCGTGATCATGGTGGCCGTTGTGGCTGGGGCTCGCGACCAACCCACGACGTGGATCATCGAAATGCGCAGGGCTGCTCGGGTCCGCGGCAATGAACTTCAGGTTCACGCGATCGCCTCCGCTCGCCTCACCATCTCGCTCAGTCGAGTCCCCGGCGTCCGGGCCAGGCGCAGCTCGAAACAGTCGAGCCTCGACGCGAACGCCCGGGCAACCTCCGCCACCGGCGGGTGGGCCGGCCCGACGCCAGTTCCCGCCGCCAGCGTCGCCGCGTAGGCCCAGAACCGGCTGAGCTCGCCGGCCGCGTAGGTGCCCGTGACAAGCCAGCGGATCGCATCCTCCGGCTCGCACGGAAGCATCGCCGCCGAGTCGCCGCCGCCTCGGCGGACGACCACGACCTGGTCGGGAATCAGGCAGGGGACGCGGCCGGGCAGCGTGACCTCGACGCGCCCGTGAGTGGTGCGAACTCCAGGTTCGCCCTCGACGCGCATCGGCTCGACGAGGCCCCATACGGATCGGCCGTCCGCGGTGCACAGGTTGTCACTCGTGGCGCTACCCCCGTCTGCGAGCTCGCGCTGGAGCAGGGTCGACTTGCCGACACCTCCCGGCCCGGCGAGCAGCGCCACGGAGCCACCGACAGTGCACGCAATCGCGTGCAGGGGCGCCTTGCCGTGGACGGAGGCCCACCACAGCGCCGGATAGTGCACGAGGGCCTCGCGGGTCAGCAGCCGAAACCTCTCCGGCAGCCCGAACCGCGCCGCGCTCCGGGACGCTCTTGGCCGCCATCGCACGGTGAAGTCGGCGCGCGAGCCGGCCTGCTTCAGCCGGATGTCGAATCCGCTGCCACACACGTCGGCGATCACGACCTCGCCAGACCCACTCCACGCGGTACGCGTCAGGGGAGTGAGGCCGTGCACCGGAAACGAGCTGCGGGTCGCCTCGACGTGGATTGACATGGTCGAGGCGCCGTGTCCAGCAAGAGCTGCTCCGTCGTTACCTTCGTTCAGGAGCGAGTCCACCCAGTCGATCTCGCTGTGCGTTGCCAGCGTCTCGCCGCAGCTCTCGATGACACCGCGCGGCGTCATGCAGTCCATGCCATGGGGGCGACGCTGGTGATGCGAGCGGCACTGCCCAGAGCGGACAGGTACGTCTCCGTCAGGTCGCTCCCGAGGACTCGCACATCGAACCGGTCGCCCAGGTTCTCGCGCGCGGCGCTGGACAGGCGCTGTCGAAGGTCGGGGTGGTCGAGAAGGTGCTGGATCGCGGTGCCCAGCTGGTCCGGGCTGGCAGGCGGCACCAGCAGTCCGGTGCGCCCGGGAACCACGACCTCGGGTACAGCGTTGACTGCCGTCGCCACCACTGGTATGCCGCACTCCATCGCCTCGACCACAGAGCAGGGGATGCCCTCGTACAGGCTCGCCATGGCAAAGACGTCCAGCGCCGGCAGGAGGTCGGCGACATCGCGCCGCTCGCCGACCAGATGGAACCGGTCGCCGGCGCCCGTCGCGGCGATCTTGCGAGTCATCTCCGCATGCATCGGTCCGCCCCCGATCCATACGAAATGCGCGTCAGGGGAGAGCTTTCCGAACGCAGCCAGCATGTCGGCCGGAGCCTTCTGGAAGTCGAGGCGGCCAACTGTCCCGACCACTCGTGCCGACGCAGGCAGCTCCAGCTTTCGACGCGCCTCGAAGCGGGTGGCCGTCGTGGCCTGCGGCACATGATCGATCGCGCTGCCGATGGCACGGATGCGCTCCGCCGGCGCGATGCCCAGCCGAATTGCGTCGGCCGCGACGGACGAACCGACGGCCAGGAACCGATCGGTGATGCGCCCCAGGGCTCTTTCGAACGCGATGTACGCCGCTCTCCGGGCGCGTGATTGATAGGGGTGGAACGGGAAGCCGTGGAAGGTGTGGATGATTGCCGGCACGCGCTGCCACCTGGCAGCCACGCGCCCGATGAGCCCGGCCTTGGCGCTGTGGGTGTGGATCACGTCATAGCCCGCGCCGTCTATGTGCGCGGCGAGCTCGCGAATGGCGGACATGTCAGACCGGGGAGCTATGTCCGGTCTCATGCGCCGCAGCCGCACGACCCCAAAGCCGGCCCGGGCCGCGTCATCCAGCAGGTCGCCTTCGTGGCCCGCCAGGATCGTCACCTCGAATCGATCGGGATCAAGCGCGAGCGCACCGCGCAGCGCGACGCCTCCCGCACCGGCGATGAACCGGGTCACGACGACTCCCAGTCGGATACGTCCTTGGGTCCCAGGCATGACTAGAAGTCGTCCGGGTACGGGAAGTTGAAATAGCCGTTGGCGATGGCGGGCTCGGCTGCCGCGTGGTACTCGGGAAGCACGAACGAGAGATAGCGCTTGATCTCGTGGATCGGCCGGTTGGCGCCGGCCGCGAACAGCAGGGCGTCGACACGGTCCGCGAAATCGGCGGGCAGCGGCCGCGGAACGGTCGCCATGATCTTCGGGTGCGCGGTCACGACGCGCTCCTCGGTCTTGCTGAAGAGATCCTCGTCCAGCTTCTCGCCCGGCCTCAGGCCGGTGAAGCGGATCTCCACACGCTCTGGCCGTACGTGCATCTGCGCCGCGTAGGTGTGGACCAGGTCGACGATCCGCACGGGTTCGCCCATGTCGAGCACGAAGGTCTCGCCTGCCTCGGCCATGCTTGCCGCCTCGATGACCAGTCCGACGGCCTCTTCGACGGTCATGAAGAAGCGGGTCACCTCCGGATGGGTCACCGTCACGGCCTCGCCGTTCTCGATCTGCTCGGACAGGACGTGCAGAAACGACCCTCGGCTGCCAAGCACGTTCCCGAATCGCACCGACGCAAATCGCGTCGACGCCCCGGACCGTGACTGGACGACCATCTCTGCGATCCGCTTGGTCGCTCCGAGGATCGACACCGGGTCCGCCGCCTTGTCGGTGGAGATGAGGATGAAGCGCTCGACGCCTGTCTCCAGCGCCGCTCCAACCAGGGTCTTGGTTCCCAGCACGTTCGACTTGACACCCTCTGACGGGTGGCGCTCGAGGAGCGGCAGGTGCTTGTGCGCAGCGGCGTGAAACACGACCTCAGGCCTCACCGATCGGAAGATC
>VBFW01000248.1 GCA_005880525.1 Chloroflexota bacterium
CCGGTCGACGTCGTCGCCGCGACCGATGACGGCAAGAGCACGACATTCACGACGCGCGCGCGGGTCGACAACGACAATGAGATCGGCTACATGCACCACGGCGGCATCCTGCCGCTCGTGCTGCGGGAGCTCATGGGCTGATCACCGTCCCCACCTAACCTCCCCGCATGGCGGGGAGGGACAAGTGACTACCCCTACCTGGCCTCCCCGCATGGCGGGGAGGAATAACTGCAGGGCGCGCGGAATCCGACGGGTGCGGGCTACCCGGAAAGACCGAAGCGCTTAGCCGCTAGGCTGCGGTCGTCACCTCGATCGGCCGGCGTCGCTCGGAGCCGCACTCGGGACACTCGTACAGGCCGACCACCGTGTCCGGCCGCGACGAGTCGGAGTGCATTGAGCGCAAACGCATCGGCACCTTGTCCTCGTGACGCTCACAGCTCGGAGCGCCCTCGTGATCCATGACTCAATTTTGTGCGCTGCTTGGTGCAGCCCCATAGTGCCGCCGGCACAAGCCTTTGCCGGAGTTGCTTGTGAACTGCGCACACAGCTAATCTCTGCTGGAGATGGCACGCCGGGCCGCTGAGGAGCTCGCGGAGCCCAAACCGACGGTGCGCGAGGCGATGCGCATGAGCGAATTCGCCGACGCGCGACTGCTGGCGGGCGAGAACGGTCTGGACCGCTCGATCGAGTGGGTGCGGCTGGTGGAGACGCCGGACATCCAGCCGCGCGCGGGCGACCTCCTGCTCACCACCGGGTTTCCGATCAAGGACGACCTCGCCGCCCAGATCAGGCTCATCGGCCGCATCGCCGAATCCAGTGGCGCGGGGCTGGTGGTCAAGCCGCACCCGTACCTGCGCAAGCTCGCGCCCGAGATGCTCACCGAGGCCGACAGGCTCAACGTGCCGCTCTTCACCGTGCCGGCGAACGTCCAGCTCGTCGACGTCATGGCGCAGCTGCTGGAGCGGATCATCAACGCAGAGCATTCGCGGCTGAAGCGCTCGATCGAGATCCACCGCCGGTTCACGGAGCTGGTGCTGGACGGCAAGGGCGTCAACGAGATCTGCAAGACGCTCTCGGACCTGCTGGAGAGCGCTGTCGTGATCGAGGACGCGAGCTTTCACCTCCTCGCGCACGCCGGCGGTACCGGCGACCCGCACCGCAAGGAGACGATCCAGCGGCAGGGCACGCCCCAGCGAGTGCTGTTCGACCCACAGATCCAGCGCATGCTCCGGGAGATCGAAGCCAAGCGCGGGCCGATCAAGGTCCCGGCGTTCCCTCACGTCGGCATGTCCAAGGAGCGGCTGATCGCTCCGATCCTGGCGGCCAACCAGGTGCTCGGCTACATCTCCGTAATGGACAACCAGCCCCACAACGAGGAGCTCGCCTTCCTCGCCCTGGAGCAGGCATCGCTCGTCCTGGCCCTGTCCATCGCCAAGGAGCGCGAGCTTG
The DNA here is from genome assembly GCA_005880525.1 of Chloroflexota bacterium. Taxonomy (GTDB): domain Bacteria; phylum Chloroflexota; class Dormibacteria; order Dormibacterales; family Dormibacteraceae; genus CF-118. The sequence continues at coordinate 1,450 of VBFW01000248.1, forward strand.
CCGAGGTCGAGGGCCGGGTTCGCGGCGAGTTCCTGGGCGACCTGCTGTTCGGCACCTATGGCGACGAAGCCGCCGCGCAGCGGCGCGCCCGCCACCTGGGCTATCCGCTGCACGGGCAGCACATCGTGATGCTGGTCGACATCGACGACTTCCGCGGCTTCAACCGCGCACGCCAGATCTCCGAGGACGCGATCCAGGCCTTGAAGCGCGAGTTCCTGCGCCGTGTGACTGCGGTGGTCCGCGCCAGCTACCCGCGCGCGCTCGTGCAGGGCCGGTCCGACAGCGTCGTGGCGCTGCTGCCCCTGGGCACCGAGCCGGGCGACCACCAGTCGCGCGTGCAGGCGCTGGGAATGCAGGTCAAGCAGTCGATCGCCGATTGGAAGCCGGGCTTCACGGTGTCGGTCGGGTTCAGCGGCCCGGTTGAGGCGCCCACCGGCGTGGCCGGCGCGCAGCGCGAGGTCACGTCGGTGATGGATTCGCTTGCGCGCTTCAAGCGGTGGGGCCAGGTCGTGGCTGTGCCCGAGCTCGGACTCACCGGGCTCCTCGCGGCGGTTGCGGATGAGCGCCTCGTCGATTACGCGAAGCGGCTGCTCGGTCCGCTCGTGGAGCACGACCGCGCCCGCAATGGCAGCCTCGTGGCGACGCTTCGGGCCTTCCTCGAAACCGGCGAGCAGCAGGAGGCGGCCAAGCGGCTGCGCGTACACCCCAACACGCTGCGCTACCGGCTCGACCGCATCCGCGAGATCGGCGGCTTCGATCTCGAAGAGGCGGAGACGCGCCTGAATCTCGCCGTCGCGCTGCGCGTGCAAGCGCTACTCGGCATGTGACAGCCGCATAAGCTATCGCGCGCTTCTTTGTCAGCGCTGCACTAGCCGAAGCGAACCGATCCCCGATACGCTCTCGATCAGTGCCCCCCACCGTTTCTCAAACACGCCTGGCCTGGGCGGGGGACCTGCCCAGCGCACGCGCCGCGTGCGGCATGGGCTTCGTGTCCACGCCCGAGCTCGGCCATGACGCCGTCGAGCTCGGAGCCCGCGCGCTGGCGCGGCTCGCGCACCGCGGCGGTCTGGACGCTGATGGCAAAAGCGGTGACGGCGCGGGTCTTCTGATCCAGGTTCCCCACCGGTTGCTCGGCGGCGACCACGCCGTCGTGTGCGTGTTCGAATGGGACGAGCGAGCGCTGCCCTTGATCGCGCAGGCGATGGCCGCGGCCGGCATGGAGGTTCTCGAGTGGCGTCGCGTGCCGGTCGACGCCTCCAGCCTCGGCGAGCGTGCGCGCGAGACGATGCCCGGCATCTGGCACGGGCTAATCGCGCCGTCCGACGCCGACGCGGACATGTGGGAGTCGCGTCTCTACCGGGCGCGTCGCGCCGCGGAGAGGCAAGCCTCGGCGAGCGCCGTGCGCATGTACATCCCGTCCTGTTCGAGCCGGACTCTCGTCTACAAGGGCCTGATGGCAGGCACCCGGCTCGCCGACTTCTATCTCGACCTGCAGGACCCCGACTGCGAGAGCAGGCTCGCGGTCTTCCACCAGCGCTACTCGACCAACACGATGCCCGACTGGCGGCTCGCTCAGCCATTCCGCCTGCTCGCGCACAACGGCGAGATCAACACGGTCGGTGCGAACCGCGCTTGGATGCGCGCGCGCGAGGCAGAGCTCGAGCCAGAGCTGCGCGAGGTCGTGTGGCCGGAAGGCTCGGACTCCGCGTCGCTCGACAACGCGCTCGAGCTCCTGGTCAGGCGCGGCTGGGAGGCATCGGAGGCGCTGATGAGCCTCGTGCCCGACGCATGGGAAGGCCGCGGCGATCTCGCGCCTGCGGTGCGGGACTTCTACCGCTACCAGTCGACGAAGTTCGAGCCGTGGGACGGACCAGCCGCGCTCGCTTTCAGCGACGGCTTCGTGGTTGGCGCGGCCCTCGACCGCAACGGCCTGCGTCCGCTGCGCTGGGCGCGCACGCGCCAGGGCATGGTGGCGGCCGCCTCAGAGGCGGGTGTCGTGGCGATGGAGCCGTCGGATGTTGTCGAGCGCGGACGCCTGGGCCCTGGCCAGATGCTGCTCGTGGACACGCGCGACAACTCGGTGCT
>VBFW01000249.1 GCA_005880525.1 Chloroflexota bacterium
TCGCCACCGCGGGCGGGCGCGTCGAGATCCAGAAGGTGGACGGGATGCCGGTCACGGAATCGCGTCTGGCGCCGCTGCTGCGCGAGGCGGGGTTCTCGTCGACGCATCGCGGGTTGGTGGCCTACGGCGCCGGGTAGTGATCAGCAGCCCCGGGTACGATTACTAATTCCGTCGGGGAGTGGCGTAGCCCGGAAGCGCACCTGGCTGGGGGCCAGGGGGTCGCGGGTTCAAATCCCGCCTCCCCGACCATTTCGAACTGTCTAAGCCGGGTCACAGTGGGCCATAGATTTTCTAAGGACTCACCGCGGCCGCTCCAGTAAAGTCGCTGCCGACAGCCAGCATCCCATGCGCCTGCGGGATACCATCTGCCGCAAATGATGGCCCGGCCGCTGGCGCCCTTCGTCACCATTGGCGCCACCTCAGGCGAGACGGAGGACGAGCGACTGCGGCGCGTGCTGCTCGTCGGCATGGCACTGGCGATCAGCGTACTCGCGATCTTCTGGGGGCTTGTGTACATCGTCTTCGGGGAACCGCTCGGCGGGGCGATCCCGTTGGCTTACACAGTTCTCTCGCTCCTGAGCATCGTCATGTTTACGGTCATACGGCGCTACGACGTCTTCCGATTCACGCAGCTCAGCTTGATGCTTGTGCTCCCGTTCGCACTCATGGTGGCTCTGGGAGGCTTCGTTCCATCGAGCGTCGTTGCCATATGGGCATTCTTTGCGCCGCTCGGGGCGCTCGCGTTTGCGAGCCCGCGCGAAGCGGTCCGCTGGTTCGCGGCATACTGGGTCTTGGTCCTTGCGGTCGGGGTTTTCGGCGGCGCTCTGCGTACGGCAAACAACCTTCCGGCCGGTCTTGTCCGGGGCATGTTTGTAGTCAACATCGCGGCCGTTTCGCTGGTTGTGTTCGCCGCTCTCTACGCGTTCGTGCGCGAGCGTGACCGAGCTTTCGGCGCCGTGCACCGTCTTTTCGGCCAGTACCTCTCACCTCAGATTGTTCGGTCGCTGCTCGCCGATCCGGAACGCGCGGCGCTAGGTGGTGAGAACCGCGAGGTGACCGCGCTCTTCGCTGACCTCGCAGGCTTTACCCCATTCACCGAGAGTCGGCCGCCGCACGAGACGGTCCTCGCGCTCAATCGCTACTTCAGTGCGGTGGTCCCGGTGATCTTCGCGCCCACGATTCCGCGTGGGCATCGCGACAGGTGCAGCGCTCGTTGGTAACGTCGGGAGCGAGCAACTGCGGAACTATGTCGCCCATGGCGACGCCGTCAATCTCGCGGCTCGGCTCCAGACAGGTGCGATCGCGGGCCAGGTCGTGGTCTCGGCACCGACGTACGCGCTCATTCGCGACTTCGCCACGGTCCGTCCACTTGGGAGATTCGCGGTCAAGGGCAAGACCGAAGAGGTCGAAGCGTTCGTCCTGGAGCGTGTCGCGGATCCTTAAGCCGCCGTGCTCGAGCTCGGCTCTGGCCGGGCTCATCCCGACTGAGGCCGAATCCCGGGCCCCCGACCACTTTCAACTGTCTAAGAGGGTCAGAACCGCTGCAGGACAAGCACGGATCGACCGGCCGTCCGCACTACATCGCTGACCGTTCGCGCTTCAGGCTCAGGCTGCAGCCTCTCGGTGTCGTAGAGCAGCTTCCAGGGACCGCCGAACTGCCTGGGCAGTGTCCACTTGACCTCCCGCGAATGGGCGTTGAACACGAGGAGAAACGAATCATCTGAGAGAGGCTGCCCGCGTTCGTCGTGGCCCGGGATCCCTCCTCCGTTCAAAAAGACCCCTAGCGAGCGCTCATGCCCGGCTACCCAGTCCTTGTCGGTCATCAGCTTTCCGCTCGGCTTGAACCAACCAATATCCACAGTGCCGCGAATCGGACGGCCCTGGAACCAGCGACGCCGGCGAAACACGGGGTGATTGCGTCGCAGCCCGATCAGCCAGCGCATGACCTCCAGAAGCTCCCCGTCGACCTGATCCCAGTTGACCCACGACAGTTCGTTGTCCTGGCAGTACGCATTGTTGTTTCCCTTCTGCGTCCTGCCGAGCTCGTCACCCATGAGCAGCATCGGCACGCCCTGCGCGAGGAAAAGTGTGGTCAGGCAGTTACGTTCTTGCTTCGCGCGCAACCTGGTGACCGCTGGGTCGTCAGTGTCTCCTTCCACGCCGCAGTTCCACGAGCGGTTATTCGACTCACCGTCGGTGTTGTCCTCGCCGTTCGCCTCGTTGTGCTTCTCGTTGTAGGAGACTAGATCGCGAAGGGTAAAGCCATCGTGCGCGGTTACGAAGTTGATGCTCGCTACGGGCCGGCGTGAGTCACTCTGGTAGAGGTCGGAGCTGCCGGTGAGCCGCGACGCGAGCTCCGCGACGGTCGACGGGGCACCACGCCAGAAGTCTCGCACCGCGTCTCTGTATCTGCCGTTCCATTCCGACCACAGGACTGGAAAGTTCCCGACCTGGTAGCCACCTTCGCCGATGTCCCATGGCTCGGCAATGAGCTTGGCACGGCTTACGACCGGGTCCTGGTGGATGAGATCGAAGAACGTCGAAAGCCTGTCGACTTCGTGAAACTCCCGGGCCAGCGTTGCCGCCAGGTCAAACCGGAAACCATCGACATGCATCTCGGTGATCCAGTACCGCAGCGAATCCATGATCAGCTGCAGCGTGTATGGATGCTGCACGCTGAGGCTGTTTCCGGTGCCTGTGGTGTCGTAATAGAACCGCGGGTCCTCGGCGACGAGCCGGTAGTACGCGGCGTTGTCTATGCCGCGGAAGCAGAGAGTGGGCCCGAGGTGGTTGCCTTCCGCTGTGTGGTTGTAGACGACATCGAGGATGACTTCGATGCCTGCTTCGTGGAGCGTTCGGACCATGGCCTTGAACTCGTTGACCTGCTGTCCGCCCTGGCCGCTACTCGCGTATCCGTTATGCGGCGCAAAGAATCCGATCGTGTTGTATCCCCAGTAGTTGCGGAGTGACATGTCGAGCAATCGGTGGTCATGAACAAACTGGTGGATCGGCATGAGCTCGACAGCCGTGACGCCCAGCGTCTGAAGGTGCTCGACCACGGCCGGATGCGCAATCCCGGCATACGTGCCGCGCAACTCCTCCTCAACATCTGGATGAGAACGCGTCATTCCCTTCACGTGCGCTTCATAGATGACCGTTTCGTGCAGCGGCGTTTCCGGGGGACGGTCATTGCCCCACTCGAAATACGGGTTGTGCACCACAGATCGGAAGACGTACGGAGCGCTGTCGGTGGTGTTGATGGAATCCTCGTTGCCGAGCTCGTACGAGTAGCAGGCTGGGTTCCACCGGACCTCTCCCTCTATCGCTCGGGCGTATGGATCCAGCAGCAGCTTGCTCGGGTTGCAGCGCGCGCCTCGCTCCGGCGCATATGGACCTCTGACGCGGTAGCCATAGCGCTGGCCGGGCTCGATGTTGGGCAGGTACGCATGCCACGCGAGCGCGTCGACCTCCTCCAGGGCCACTCTGCGTTCCTGTCCCTCGTCATCGAAAAGACAGAGGTCCACCGCCTCGGCCACCTCGCTGTAGAGAGCAAAGTTCGTCCCGGTACCGTCGAAGCTGGCGCCTAGCGGATAGGCGCGGCCAGGCCAGACCTCGACGTCATGCATGCTCGACGACCTCGACCTCGGTGCAGTCGGGCTCGCAGAGGTTCACGAGGACGACGACGCCGTCTCGCTCGAAGACGATTCGGTCTCCATCCACGTGCGCCTTGACTCCCCGCGCAACCGCGGGCATGCGGCGACGCATCGCGATCAGGTCGCGGTACCAGCCGAGCATGCGTCGATGGTAAGGCTCGTCCAATTCCTCCCATCGCAGCTTCGACTGCTCGAAGGTGCCAGGGTCTTGCGGGTCCGGTACCTCGTCTGGGCTCCAGCCGAAAGCGGCGAATTCGCGCCGCCGTCCTTCCGACACGGCCTTGCCCAACGCCGGGTCGGCGTGGGCGGTGAAGTAAAGGAATGGCGTGCTCGCCGCCCATTCCTCTCCCTGGAACAACAGAGGCGTGAAGGGCGTGGTCAGGAGAAGCGCGGCCGCTGCCTTTGCTCTGCCTTCGTCCACCAATGCCGCGAGCCGATCACCCGCGGCCCGGTTTCCCACCTGATCGTGGTTTTGAGTCGCGACCACGAAAGCGTTGGGAGCAACGCCGGCGGGTTTGGCGCCGCGCATCTTCTGCCGGTGGTGTGACCACCTCCCGTCGTAGACCCATGCCTGGCGCAGCGCCTTCGCGAGCGTCCCGGGAAACGTGAAGTCCTCGTAATAGCCGGTGCGCTCGCCGGTCAACGCGACGTGAAGCGCGTGATGCCAGTCGTCCGCCCACGCCGCGTCGAGTCCGTACCCACCCGCA
>VBFW01000257.1 GCA_005880525.1 Chloroflexota bacterium
AAGGACCGTTACGACCCGACCAACGTCTTCCGGCTGAATCAGAACATCGAGCCGACGGCCCCGGTTCTGTGACCACGCCCAATGTGTTCGACGCGGCGGCGCGCGAGAAGGAGGTGACCCTCACCACCTACGGACGCAAGACCGGCAAACCGAACAAGGTCACCATCTGGATCACTACTGACGGCGAGAAGCTGTTCGTGCGCTCGGGCAAGGGCTTCCGGCGCGATTGGCCGCAGAACCTGATGGCCCGGGGCGAAGCCGAGCTGCGCGTCGGCGGCCAAACGGTGAAGGTGAAGCCTCGCCACGTGACGGACCCCGAGGAGGCCCGGACGATGTCGCGACTGATGCGCACCAAATACGGAGCTTTCGTCAAGCCGTCGAAGGGGTCAGAGCCGCTGACGGACGGCGAGCAGGCGACCTTCGAGCTGATACCGGCCTAGCGACGGCGTATTCGCGCTAAGCCCACATCTCCCGGATCGCGGCCTCGCCATCGCCTGGCGAGGTCATGGTCACGACAGGCCCGTCGAGCTCGAACGTGATCCAGCGGCAGCAGTCACGCTCGATGTCGATCAGGCTGCGTAGCGCATCCGCGCTCCCAGGATGGACCTCGAGGCGCAGGCCGCCCGCCACCTCCTGCCGCGACACGAGAGAGAGCCTGAACAGCTTGTGCCAGGCTTTTTCGGTTTCTTTCAGATCGTCGGGACTGAGCGTGCAGGCGACGACGTCCGAGGTGGCGCGATAGGTTTCCATATGGCGTGAAACGGGACAGGCCGAAGCCATGTTCCAGGGAGGTGCGCACGTGACCGACCGTAAAGAGATCGAGGCGATCCTCGACCACTACCGAACTGCCGTCTACGCGAAGGACGTTGATGCGTTCATCGAGCTCTATGACGAGGACGCCCGCGTGTTCGACCTGTGGGGCCGCTGGTTGTACCGCGGCAGCGCGGAGTGGCGCAAGCCTGCCGCGGAGTGGTTCGGGTCCCTCGGCACCGAACGTTCGTCGCCCGAGTTCCACGATGTCCAGATCGATTTTGGCGATGGCGTCGCCGCGGTGCACGCCTTCGTCACCTACAAGGGTCTGTCTGCGGAGGGCAAGGAGCTGCGCTCGATGGACAACCGCATCACCTGGGTGCTGCGAAAGAACAGCGAGGGCGCCTGGAAGATCGTCCATGAGCACACATCGGCGCCGGCCGATTTCGAAACCGGCAAGGTCACACTTCGCCGGTGATCCTTTTCAGCCGAGTGCCGGCACTCGGCTGCCAGTTCCGGGAAATTGGCGTGCGGGTGCCGGCGCTCGCGCTTCTCAGAGGTGGTCGACGGGCTTCTTCCAATCCTTGGTGTCGATCTTGCCGGCACTTACCGGCGCCACCACTCGCGGCTTTTCCTTCGCGTACTTCGGGAGGACCTCAGCCGCCACCCAGTCCAGCTGGCCGATCTGTTTGTCGCCGGGCTGGTCGAGGATGAACTGGTTGACGCCGGCCTCGACGTAGGGCTCGAGCACGCTGTAGAAGGCATCCTTCGACACCCACGGATCAAGGTCGGCCTTCGGCACCCAGTAGTAGAGCGAGCGGTCGAGCGTGTCGGGGTCGCGTCCGATCTCGCGGCAGTAGTCGTCGAGCATCTGGTTGCGCTCGCGCATCTCCTCGGGCGTGCCGAAGGCGTTCCACGTGTCCGCGTACCGGGCGACGATCTTGAGCATCCGCGGCCCGAAGGCCCCGAGCACGAGCGGCGGTCGCGGCTTCTGCACGCTCGCCGGCCGCGAGCGCGCGTCGCGCAGCTGGTAGTACTCGCCGTCGAACGAGCTGGTGTCCTCGCGCGTCATCAGGTCGACGACCTGCACCGCCTCCTTGAAGCGGCTGACCAGCTCTTTGGTCTCGGGGAACGGGATGCCGAACATCGCGTGCTCGGGCTCGTACCAGCCCGCGCCCAGCCCTATCTCGAGCCGGCCGTTCGAGATGTGGTCGACCGTGACCGACATCTTGGCCACGATCTGCGGGAAGCGAAACGTGTTGGACGTGACGAGGATGCCGACGCGGATCTTCTCCGTCCGCGCTGCCAGCCCGGCGAGCAGCGACCAGGCCTCGAAGTACGGACCGGTCGGCCGGCTGGGCTGAACGAGGTGGTCGCAGAGCCATGCGCTCTCGAAGCCCAGGCGCTCGAAGAGCTGCCAGCGCTCCACCGTCTTGTCCCACGTCATGTTCTGGTCGGTGCAGATGCCGAAGCGGAATCGCCGCGCCATTCGTCTTCCCTCCTTGAGCCTCGAATCGTAGTGCCAACTAGAATCCTGAGCGGCATGGGCCGCACAACGCTCAAGATGCCTCAGCTCGGCGAGTCGGTCACCGAGGGCACTGT
>VBFW01000140.1 GCA_005880525.1 Chloroflexota bacterium
CGACCCTGCCGTCCGCCACCTAGACCCTTTTCTGGAGATGGAGCACCCACGCGCCGGCAAGGTGAAGGCGCTGCGCCACCCCGTGCGCTACGGCGCGGGCGAACCGGAGCTGCGCCGCCTACCGCCGGAGGTCGGCGAGCAGAGCGACGAGATCCTGCGCGAGCTCGGCTTCTCCGACGATGAGGTCGCCAGGATGGCGCCGGCATGAAGGCCCGCGTCGATCATGTAGGCGTCGTGGTCGCGTCGCTCGAGCGGACGGGCCAGTTCGTACGCGACGTGCTCGGGCTGGAGCTGACGCTCGAGCCTCCGCCCCTCCCCGGCGGAGTGAATACCGCGTTCTACGGCGAGGGCGCGCGCGTCGAGCTGATCCAGATCGCGGATGCGCAAGCGCGTGAGCGCAGGCTCGGCGACGCCGAGGCGCGCGTGGAGCACATCGCCCTCGAGGTCGAAGACGTGCTCGCGCTCATCGAGCAGCTGAAGGCCAAGGGCGTGCGTTTCACCACTGACGAGCCCGTGCAGGTACGCGAAAACCTGGTGGTCTGGACGGTGCCTGACACGTCGGCCGGCGTGATGTGGCAGCTCTTCAGTCGAGCGCGGCCATGATCTCGTTCGCCAGCCGTGCCGTGCGGCGCTCGTGCACCGGCCACCACGACTGCCACGCGCGGTTCGTCAGCAACACCACCGCCAGCCCTTCCTCGGGGTCCGCCCAGGCGATCGAGCCGCTCGCGCCGTAGTGCCCGAACGCCGTGGTGTGACTCCGGTCGCCCATGTAGTCGCTCGGCTCGCCGCCCCTGACCTCCCAGCCCAATCCCCAGGGCACGCGCGCGCGTGGCGGGCGCGTCGGATCCCACGTCACGTCGCGCTGGGTCGGCGCCACTGAGGCCGGCGCGTCTGGCGGCGCGGCGTTCTGGGTGATCATCGCCTTCCGCGCCGCGGCCGAGAGCGCCTCCGACTCCTTGCCCGGCAAGAACGCCGAGACGAACGTGAGCACGTCGCGAGCGCGGACGTAGAGCCCGCCCCATGGAAATCCCAGCGAGCGGAAGTATTTCGAGTTGCCGATCTCCCAGTCCAGCCCTTCCTGCCCTGTCGACTCGACCCACGCGATGCGCAGCTGCTGGTCCTCGTCCGGCAGGAACACCGCGTCGTTGACGCCCAGGTCGCGCAGCAGGTCGAGCGCGAACCTCCAGTAAGCATCCATCGGCCGCCCTTTACCGCCGCCGGCGCTGCGACCGACGCACTCGGCGATCAGACCCAGGCCGACCGAGCTGTACAGGTGCCACCTCCCGGGCTGGAAGTGAACGTCCTCGTCCATGAACGAGGCGATGAAGTCGTCGACCGGCGCGTGCCGTTTGCGCATGGCGAGGTTGTCGCGGCTGAATCCAGCAAGGCCTGACGTATGCGTTAGCAGGTGACGCGGCGTGACATCGCGACGCCAAGGTCGCTCGTCGTCGTCTCGAGCGAACTCTGGCAGCACGCCGCTGAGCGGGGCGTCGAGGCTGAGCAGGCCGCGATCGACGCATGCCATGAACGTGGCCGCGGTGACCGGCTTGGTGATGGAGGCGATGCTCCACAGCGTGTTCGCGGAGGCCGGAACCTTGCGGCTCATGTCGGCGACGCCCCAGTAGCGCTCGACCAGCACCTCGTCGCCGCGCGAAACCAGCAGCGCGCGCGGAGCACAAAAAAAGTGGAGCGGCGCAGGGGTGGGCGCCGCTCCACACCGAGGGGTGAGAGAGCTCTAAAAGACGGTCTGCTTGTTCGGCTTGCTGGGGCTGCTGACGGCCGGCGCGCTGCCCCTGTCGTTGTCCTGGTTCAGGACGGTGCCCGGGGCCGCGTGCGTTGCGCCGTTCCTGTAGTTGTCCTGGTTCAGGACGGTGCCGGGGGCCGCGTGCGTCTTGACGATCTGCGGAGCCGAGGAGAGCGCGCCGCTGGCGACGAATGCGCCGCCAAGACCGAGGACCGCCGCCGCCATGAGCGCCGCCAGGATGATCCACAGCTGCCTGTAGCTCTTCGATCCCTGAAACGTCCGTCTGGCTTCCATTTCTTACCTCGCGTTATTTATTTGGCCAATGCCTGACGCGAGCGTATGGACACAAGGCGATCGCTCCTATGTCACGCGACACACGTGACGCGTGACGTCCGACACAGTTCGCTCAGCCGACGCGATAAGCCGGCACCGGATGCGCGAAGCCCTTCAGCTCGAGCATCTCGAGCGGGGCGTCGACACGATCGCGGAGCCGCTTCCACGCTTCCTCGCTGAGCACGATCTGGTTGGGTCCCGCCTGCGCCTGCAGCCGCGACGCCAGGTTGGTCGTCTCGCCGAGCACGCTCAGGTTCGCGTTTTTGCTCAGCCGGCCGACGATCGCCGGGCCGGTTGCGATGCCGATCCCCAGCGCGATGCCCATATAGCGCGCGCGGTCACGCATTGCGACTGCGGCGCGGAGCGCGTGGCTGGCGTGATCGACGGACTGGCCGCTGACGTTGAAGGTCGCCATCACTGCATCGCCGGCGAACTTGTCGACTGTTCCGTGATGGCGCGCCACCTCACGAGCGGCTGACCGCTGCAGCGAGGCGATCTTGTCCGCCATCACGGCCGGCGCCGTGGAGCGACTCATCTCGGTGTAGCCGCGGACGTCGGCGAACAGCACGGTGACGAAGCGCTCACCGGTGGCCGTCGGCTCTGCAGCGTGGGCAGGCGGCTGCGGGACGTGCAGAGGAATGTCCAGCTCCCTCGCCAACTCCTCAGCCTGGCTCTGCTGCCCCCTGTGCTCGCGCTCCTGCGCACTGCTGATGACCTGCTCCAGGATCAAGGCTGCGGCTTCGCGGGTGCCTGATCGCGCCGCCGCCTCGGCGAGCGCCAGCAGCGCACGATTGGCGAAGAACCAGGCACCCACGCGGCTCGCCAGCTCGACAAACGGCGGCGCGGCCGCCAACACCGTCTCGTAGTCCTGTCTTGCGCGAGCAACGTCTATCCGGACAGCAGCGAAGAAGCCGGTCTCTGGCGCATCGCTAAGTTGGGCCTCGACGCGGTCAACAGCACCCAGGTCGACCAGCGCCTGCAGCGCAAGCGCGCGTTCGAACGCCCATGGCCAGCCGGTCACCAGGTTGTCGACGGGCTGCGCCGCTAGCGCCGCTTCCGCACTGGCGCCGCCGGCCACGGCCAGCGTCAGCTCCGCTCCCCAGCGCGAGAGCTGGTCCTGCCTGTCCACCGCGAGGCGGGCAGCCGGCAGCGCTCGCCGTGCATCGTCGACTCGTCCCAGGGCGGTATAGGCGTGCACGAGAGTGCAGTTCGTCCACAGCACTCCGACTGTCCACTCGCGATTGGCCGACATCTGCCTGGCGGTCTCGGCGATCTCGGCTGCGCGCGCGGGCACGCCCTGCCCGATCGCCAGCATCGCCTGGCTGTTCAAGGTCGCGAAATGGTTCGGGTCGACCGCCCGCATTCGTTCGACCCGCGCGGGCGCCTCGTCCCACCGCTCCAGGGGCAGGAACAGAAGCGTGTTGTTCATGGCCGCCAAGGCAAACCAGCTCCAACCGCGCGAGACCGCACCTTCGGCTGAGCGGTCGAGCCATTCGATGGCCTCGTCGACGAACCCCTCGCATGCCAGGCCGAGGCCGAAAAGGTCTTGCGCACGGACGAGCGCCATACCCGCGCCCGTGGCTTCTGCGGCCGCCAGCGCCTTCTTCGCCCAGGCAGCGCACGAGGGGCCGTCGATCTGCACGATGCGGAAGAACGCAAGGTGGTTGTAGGCATCCGCGAGCTCCGGGCTCGGACCCAACGGCTCGAGAACTGCGATTGCCCTGTGCAACTGAGCTTCTGCGGGACCGTGCCGCATGCGCGGGTAGTACGAGTCGGCAAGGGAGACACGCACCCGCGCCGCCTCGACCTCGCGGCCTGCAGCGTCGAACAGCGTGACCGCCTCTTCCAGGCACCGCTCCGCCGCACCCGCCGCACCGGGCCGGTTGGCATACAGAAGGCAGGTGCCCAGGCGCTGGAGCGCGGAGGCACGACGCAACGGATCGTGTATGTGCGGCAGGGCTCTTTCGTAGAGATCAGCCGCGTCGGTCATCGACCACGTTTCCTCGGCCTCGCCTGCGGCCTGTAAGCACACCGGCACAGCCTCATCCGTGCGACCCGCGGCGATGAGGTGGCGCGCGATGTCAACCGCGCCGGACCCAGGCTGATTTGACAACGCGTCGGCGGCTCGGCTGTGGTACTCCTGCCGCTCCGTCGAGACCAGGTCTTCGTAAACCGCGTCCCTGGTGAGCGAGTGACGGAAGTGATAGGTGCCGCCGGCGTGTGCTTCCTCACGCAAGAGCTGGTGCTGGACGCAAGCCCGCAGGGCCTCCCGGATCGCGCGCAGGTCTTGGCCCGCGACGGCGATGAGGGTCGCGTCGGTGAAACGGTCGCCGAGAACCGCGGCCGCGCGCAGCATGCCAACCTGGTCCGGGCTGAGCCGGTCAAGGCGCAAGAGGATCGTGTCGCGCACCGTGCGGGGCAGCCGGAGCTCGCTCAGCTCTTTGCGTTCCCAGCCACGCTCTGTACGAAAGATGTCGCCTGCCTCCAGCGCCTCTTTGATCAGCTCCTCGATTACGAACGGGTTGCCCTCGCTGCGCTCGTGAAGCAACTTGCCGACTTCAGGGCTGCCCGGCTCGTCGAGGATGGCCTCGACCACTGAAGCGACCTCTTGCACATCAAGGGACTTCAGCTCCATGACCTGGGCCAGGGCGTTGCGCCGCCAGGCCTGCAGATCGTGGAGCAGCGGGTGGCTTCGGCCGAGCTCCTCGGCTCGGTATGTCACCAGCACCAACATGCGTGTGCCCTGCACGCGGCGTGCCAGGTAGTCGATCAGCTCCCGGGTCGACGCATCGGCTCCATGCAGATCCTCGATCACGAGCAGTAGGCCCGATTTCGCGGCCACCAATTCGAGCAGTTGGAGGATGCCTTCGAAAAGGCGCAGCTTCGCGTGATTGGGATCGCCCGCCTCCACCGGCGACGGGCCAAGGCGCGGAAAAAGATTGCCCAGGGCCGCCGCCGATCGCCCGAGACCGGCTCGGAGCGTCTGCAGATCCGCGCGGGCGACGTAGTTACCCAGCGCCTCCAGGAACGGCAGATACGGCATCGCCATCGCAGCCTCGGAGCACGCCCCGGTAAACACCTTCATTCCCAGGCCGCGGGCCCGGTCGCCCGCCTCGCTCGCGAGCCGGGTCTTGCCGATGCCGGCCTCTCCTGCGATAAGCACCATGCGACCCTCGCCGCGCGCAGCAGCGAGTAGTGAGTCCTCGAGTTCGGTGAGCTCGGACTCTCTGCCGACGAGTACGGGACATAAGGCCCTGATCGCGGCCACGATGCCGCGAATCCTAGTCCGGGGTGCGAGTCTTGACCGGGCTCCCGTTGATGAAGCAGAACTCGCGCAGGACCGATGCTTGGAACGCCGCGAGTCCCGTATAGCCCAGGTTGGCGATGTAATCATCCAGGTCGCTAGGCACAGCGCGGCCGAGACGTTCCTCGAAATACCATCTGTGCAGCTCGTTCAGTGTCAGCCGGGCGCCTTCGAGCGTTGGGTCCTCCATTCCCTGCGCGGCGAGGGCCGCCTGCTTGGCGCGCAGCCGCTCGACCAGCCGCGGATAATCTCCCGACACCCGTAGCTGATCGAGGACATAACCCTCGGCGTCGAGGGCGGCAAGGTTCGTGATCCAGCCGACCCGCGCCTCATCCTCGAGCAGGCCCTGCATGCGGGCGTCGTCGACGTTGTTCGCCTTCATCCAGCGCCGCCGGTCATCGCCGCTGGTGACCTTGTGGTGGCTCCAGAGTCGCCTCTCCGCCAGGACTCGCTGAGGCCCGCCTTGCGCCAGGCCCTGCACATAGGAATGTTTGATCGCCAGAACTCTGGCCACCGCGGCCTGCTGAACGCGTGTGTAGGTGTCGCCCTCGAGGCGCAGCTCCTCCAGGACCGCGTCGAGCAGGATGACATCAGATTCGTTGGATTCCCCGGCCAAGCGCCACGCAGACTCCCACATCGAGGAGTTCTCGAACGCGTAGCGCACGGCCTTCGGCGGGAGCCCTGATGCCATCCGGTCGCGTATGGTGCGCAGCATCGCCACCGCGTCCTCCCGCTTGAGTGAGGCGCTGCCCGCACGCAGCCAGGCCTCGAGTGCGGCGAGCTCGGCGGGAGGCAACCCCACCTCGCGGGCGCCCTGCAGCACGCGTGAGTATCTGCGGTCTGGATAGAAGAGAGCCTTCGCGATGGACTCGAGCGCCGCGGCGATCGGAGCCGTCAGAACGCTTGCCTCGACAGCCAGCTCGAGCGTGTGACGAATGTCGACCATGGCGTCGGAGAGGGCACGGAAGCCGAGCTCGGCAGGAGCCTGCGCCACAGCGACCTCGTCGTCGTCCTCCAACGCGCCGGTGCGGTAAGCCTCGAAGATCGAGCCGACGCCTTCCATCCCAAAAACCTCGAGCTCAGCGGCACGGAGAGCTCCCATGCTCGCCGCGCCGAAGACGTGAATGCCACGACTCATCGCCCAGAGGATCTCTTTGTGCCAGACCGCCGGCTGGCGCTCGAAATAGCCGTCGATGATGCCGATCACTTGGGGGCCCTTCTGTGCCGCGCGGTACACGTCGCCTTCTGCAGCCGGAGGGAGGTAAGTGGCCTCGAGCTCGCCTCGTGCGTCCGCCGCGCTGAGGGTTGGTCCCGTGAAGATGACGGCGTTCACGACCGAGCGGCCATCATGGCCTGGGCGCGCGCGCCGGCAACGTAACCGGGCACTTCATGCGGTCCCTCGAGGCCGGCTATCACGACACGCACCACCGGGAGCTTGAACGCGTCTTTGGTGAGGTCGATGGCTACTACGTGATTCACACCGGCCTCCCGCAGGCGGGTCAACAGCCAGGCGACATCATCCTCAAAAGTGTCGGCATCGCAGTCAGGTGCATCGCGAAAGTTGCGCGGTCCCGGCCGCCCGGCGTGAGCACGCAGCTCGTCGAGTACGCCGCCATAGCGGTGGCGCGCGTAGCTGGCGCGGCCGACGTCATCTCTCGAGCCCGAGATCATCACCAGCCTCGTCTGGGCTGCCTCCGTCAGGGCGCGCAGCAGGGCAATCGCGCGCGATGGGTGGCAGCCCGCCCCGGCCGCCGGAGGCAACCAGCGGGTTGGATCGTCAGCAGCATGAAAGATGACGCAATAGAAGGACGCGATGCCGGTGTCTGTGGTCATGTCCCACGCGCTGACCTCGAGGCCTGCCGCTTCGAACTTGCCGATGACCTCCCTGCAGGCCGCGTCGTCGATCGTGGACAGGTCCAGCTGCTGAGACTCACGGTCGCCTGGCTGACGGAGCATCCATAGCGAGTTGGCGTCGCGCTCGACGACTTCGCAGATCGCGTGACTGATCGCCTCCAGCAGATGGTTGCCGGATGCAAGGCCGTTAGACGAAGCTGCGAAGCATCCGCTGCCGGCCGGCTGGGGCCACGTGTAGTCGGTGTGCACCAGCTCAAAAGGGACGAATGCCGGCCCGCCGTCCATGAGGTCCCTGCCTTCGCACCAGAGCAGCCGCAAGTTCGGGTGAAACGAGCTTGTCGCCACCGCCGGCCACTGCGAGGGGTCCACGACTCGCTGGGCGTAACGCAGCTCGTTGAGGCTGCAGTAGCGAAGCGGCAGGGTGATCGTCTCCGCGTGGTAGCTCTCGACGGACTCCATCAGGCCGGACGCCTTGGCAGCGGCCAGGGTTAGGCCTTTGCCCTGTGCCACCGCCAGCGAGCGCGCGTTGGGTCGGATGACAGTGACGACCGGCACGCCGACCACGTCCAGGCCTGTGACATTGCCTATCCGCGTGATGCCCATGATCGGCGCCAACCGCCACGCCCGGCGGATGGTCTCTTCAGGCGCCACCGAACGGTGCGTTCCGGCGCGATAGGCCTTGGCCAGACCCATTCAGCGCCAGATCGCTAGGGGGACTTTTCCTGCGCAGACCTGCCCAGTTGGTGAGTCTTGCAGTGGAAGATGCCGAGAGGAGATAGCGGCCCGTACGCGGCGTCGAGCTGTTTGAACAGCGCCTCAGGCAGCGGCGTCGTCATGAACTGCTCGCCCAGTCCTGCGGCGAACGCCTGGACTCGCTCGGCCAGCTCTCTGTCCTCAATCTCAATCGGCGCGCGATCGTCGTCGCGGAGCCACCAGACTCCGCCTCCGGCTCCCGAGATCAGGACTCCAGCGTGGAGCGGTCGGTCTTCCATTGCTCGTCTTCACCTCCTGCTCGATGCAAGCCGGATGCCGCCTCAACAGCGCGTGGCCGAATTGTATTCGCGCGGTGCCGTCAGTCAAGCCAGGCGAATTCGCACTCGAGCACGAACCGCAGCAGCTCGACGAGCTGGTGGTGCAGCGGGCGGTTTTCCTCCCGCGCCGCTCGGACCTGGGCCATCCTGCGCACGTAGTCGTGGTAGTTGTCGCTCATCTCTCTCCCGACCTCCTTTGACGGCCAGCATGGCGACGGAAGAGCGCGCGGCCTATGCCGCACATCACGCGCCGATTGTGCTGTTCGTCACTCCCCACGCCGCCGCAGCTCGTCAGGCCGCAGCAACGTGATTCGGCCACGGTCGAGGCTGATGTAGCCGAGCGAGGCAAAGCGCGAGAGAGCCCGGTTGACGTTCTCGCGGCTGGCCCCCACCAGGCCGGCGAGCGTCGACTGCGACAGAGCGAAGGTGCTCTGCGTCCCGGCCAGGTCGAGCAGCTTGCGGGCGACGCGCCCGGGGATGTCGCGAACAGCAAGGTCGACGAAAGCCTCGTCCTTGGTGCGGATGTAGGAGGTCAGCACGTTGACCACGCCCCACATCGCTGAGGGGTGGGCGGTCAGGAACCGCACCAGCTCCGGTCTGTGGATGACCAGGCATTCGGCCTCGGAGAGCGCACGGGCGTCCGCGCTTCGGGACGCACCTTCTTCCAGGGCGCCGAGCTCGTCGAGCGCGTCGCCCGGGCCGAGGACCGCGAACACCACGTCGCTGCCGGACTCTGTCGCCCGCGAGATTTTCACCTCGCCGCTCGCGACGATCAGGAGGTGGTCGGCCGGGTCGCCCTCGCGGAAGAGGTACGAGTCGGCAGGGTACTTCCGCCAGCGCGATTCCTTCAGCAAGGAAGCCAGATCTTCAGCGGAGGCGCGGTCGAAGAGGCGCGACCGGCGCAGGACCGCCAGCGCCTCCTCCGGTTGCTTCATGCGGCGTACATCATCCGCAAACGTCTCCGCCGTGTCAGGGCGTCGCCGATCGGTTCGGTGCTAGCTTTCGATCGTGGCTGCCCTCTGGCTGGCCGGCGAGGCGCTGCTGCCCAGCCGCATCCAGATGGCGTTCACGCTCGCGTCGCACATCCTCCTCGTGCCCCTCGGCGTGGCGATGCCGACGCTGACGCTCCTGATGGAGGGCATCGGCATCTGGCGCAAGGACCCCATCGCGCTGAAGATCGCGCGGCGGTGGTCGGTGGTCATGGCCGTGCAGTTCGCCGTCGGCGCCGTGACCGGGACGATCCTCTCCTTCGAGTTCGGCATCTTGTGGCCGCGCATGATGGGCCGCTTCGGCGCGGCGTTCGGCCTGGGCTTCGCGATCGAAGGGCTCGCCTTCTTCATGGAGGCGATCTTCATCAGCATCTACCTGTACGGCTGGAAGCGCCTTTCGCCGCGGGCGCATTTCCTCACGGGACTCGCGCTCCCGCCCGCCGGTCTGCTCGGTGCTTTCGGCGTGCTGGCGGCCAACTCCTGGATGAACACGCCGGGCGGGGTGACGATCGATGCGGGCCGGCTGGTCAGCGTCGACGCCATGGCCGCGCTCTTCACGCCGGCGCTCACCTACGAGTTCTGGCATTTCCTGCTCGCGATCTACATCACCGCGGGATTCGTGATCGCGTCGGTGTACGCGGTCGCCTGGCTGCGAGGCCGGCGGGATCACTACCAGCGGCTGGCGTTCGCGGTCCCTTTCACGGTCGCCGCCGCGCTGACGCCGGTGCAGCTCGTCGTCGGGGACCTGGCCGCGCGAGCGCTCGTGCAAGACCAACCCGCCAAGTTCGCCGCGATGGAGATCACCTGGACGACGCGCGATCACAACCCCGAGGTCGTCGGCGGCCTACTCGACAGCTCGGGCGCGATCCACCTCGGGGTCGAGCTCCCGTCGCTCGACTCGGTCCTGGTCGGCTACTCGCCGAACGCGGTGATCCGCGGGCTAACCTCGTTCGCGCCCGAAGCGCGGCCGAACATCGTCGAGAGCAACATCACCCATCTCGCGTTCGACCTGATGGTCGGGCTCGGGAGCGTCGGCGCCGCACTTTCGGCGTGGTTCCTGTGGATCCTTGCACGCCGGCGCAAGCTGCCCGACAGCGTCTTGTTCTACAGGCTGGCCGCGCTCGCCGGCATCGGGTCGTACCTGGCAGTCGAGTCCGGATGGGTGACCACCGAGGTCGGGCGGCAGCCGTGGATCGTCTACGGCGTCATGCGCGTCTCCGACGCCGTGACCGGCGCGCCCGCCGCGTTCGTGTGGACGATGCTCTCGGTCCTCGTCGTCGTGTATGCGCTGATCGCGTACTTCTTCATCATGCTGCTGCTGAAGCTCGCGGCGAGGTGGCGGCGCGAGGACGCGACCGAGACGCAAGAGCCGGAGATTCGCGTCCCCTACGGACCGCGGTCATGACCGCCTTGCTTCCCAACGTGATCGCGCTGGTGCTGCTGCTCGGCATCACCGCCTACAGCACCGCCGGCGGAGTGGATTTCGGAGCAGGCATCTGGGATCTGCTCGCGGGCAACAGCCCGACCGGCCGCCAAGCACGCCACCTAATCGACCTGGCGATGGCGCCGGTCTGGGAGGTCAACAACGTGTGGCTCGTGCTGAGCATCGTCGTGTGTTGGACGGGCTTCCCCCTTCTGTTCCAGTCGGCCTTCGCCAGCCTGTACCTGCTGTTCGCGCTCGCGCTCATCGGCCTGATCCTGCGCGGGGCATTCTTTGCATTCCGCCACATCGCGGAGGATCCGCGCACGCATCGTGCGGCCGACCTCGTCTTCGGCATCTCGTCGATCCTCACGCCGTTTTTCTTCGCGGCCTGCCTCGGCGCGATCGCGTCCGGCCGGGTCGGCTTGCTCGAGCCGAGCCGCTCGGTTTGGGAGGTCTGGTTCAGCCCGATGTCAGTCGGGTTCGGCCTCGTATCGGTGGCAGCCACGGCATTCAGCGGAGCCTCGTTCCTGGTCGGCGACGCGCGGCGACTGGGCGATGAAAAGATGGCCGGCTACTTTCGCCAGCGGGCGGTTATCGCGGCGGTGGTCCTCATCGCGACGGGCACCGCCACGCTGGTCGCAATCGGCGTTCAGAGTCCAACCCTCTTCCGATCGATGCTGGCGGGCCCCGGCCTGCCCTTCGCGCTGGTCACGATGCTCACCACGCCGCTGGTCGCATTCCTGCTGTGGCGCGGCATCTTCCGCTTCTACCGCCTGCTTACCGTGGCGGCGGTCGGATCCATGGTTTTCGCGTGGGCGTTCGCCCAGACGCCGTACCTGCTGCCGGGAGAGCTCACCATCTCGCAGGCCATCGCGCCGTTCGCAACGCAGGTCTTGCTGCTCGTCGTCACGGCCTGCCTGTTGCTCGTGATCGCGCCCGCCCTTGGGCTGCTCATCTACCTCGACCAGCGCACCAAGCTCGTCGAGTAGCGTTATCGCGAGGTGGCCGAGGTCCTGGTCGGAACCAAAGATGGGCTGCATCGATACGACCTGTCCACAGGCAACCACCGCATCGAGCACGAGGGACGCGCGATCACGCACGTAGCGTTGGAAGGCTGGGAGCTGTGGGCCATCCTCGACGGTCGCGAGATCGTGCACACCGCGGGCGTCGATTGGTGGTTCAGCGTCTCTCGGCTGAGCGGCCTGCAGGCCACGTGCGTCGCGGACACGCGCGCGGGGGTGATCGTCGGCACGTCGAGCGCGCACCTCTGCCGCATCGCCGGAGAGGGCGTCGAGCGGCTTGATTCGTTCGAGCGCGCGCCTGGCCGCAAGGACTGGTTTACGCCGTGGGGTGGCCCGCCCGACACGCGCTCGCTGACAGAGGATGGCGACACGGTCTACGTGAACGTCCACGTTGGCGGCATCCTTCGCTCGCACGACCACGGCGAGTCGTGGCAGCCCACTATCGAGATCGAGGCGGATGTGCACCAGGTGACCACGGGGCACGGCAACGTTTACGCGGCGGGCGGCGCGGGGCTCAGTGTCAGCGGCGATAAGGGCACGACCTGGGCCACATCTGACGAAGGCCTGCACGCGTCGTACTGCCGGGCGGTCGCGGTGTGCGGCGACATGATCCTGCTGACCGCGTCGACTGGACCGCGCGGCGGGCGGAGCGCCGTTTATCGCGGACCAATCGATGCAAGCTCGTTCGAGCGATGCGATGGCGGCCTTCCCGGATGGTTCGGGCACAACATCGACACCTACTGCCTCGACGCGAAGCCCGACGGTTCGCTCGCGGCTTTCGGCACTGAGGATGGGCGGCTGTTCACCTCGACCGACCAGGGCCGATCGTGGTCACAGCTGGCGAAAGGCCTCTCCGAGATCCGCCGGGTGCTGGTTACCTAGGCTGCGGCCTCGCAGCAATCGGCATTCGGCATCTCCACCGCGGCCGGCTGCCTGACCCGCAGCACCGTCACCACCAGCGTCAGCGTGGCGATCACGGCACCCGCGCCCGCCAGCCACGCCAGGTGATACCCGCCGGCCAGCGCCACGGCGGTCGCAGCGCCGTCGCCGGCGAGGCTCAGGGTCCGCCAGCCTGCGAGCGTGGCCAGAACGGCGAGCCCGAGGGCTCCTCCAACCTGTCCGGTCGTGTTCAACACGCCGGAGGCCATGCCCGCGTCGGCCGGCGAGACTCCTGACATCGCGATGATCGTCAGCGCGGGGAACGACAGCCCGCCCCCCAGCCCGAGCAGCGCGAGCGGGAACAGGAAGTGGATCGCGTAGCTCGCATCGGTCGGCCCGAGCGCGAGCATCGCGAGGGAGACCGCGGCCACACCTTGCCCGACCGCGAGCACCGCCACGGGGCCGAACCGGCCGATGAGTTGGGCCGAGAAGCGAATCGAGAAGGCAGCCATGACCGCGGCCACGGGCAGGAACGCGAGTCCGATGGCCATCGGGCCGTAGCCCAGCACGCGCTCGAGGTCGAGCGAGCCTAGGAAGAAGAATCCGAAGAAGGCGGATGACATCAGTGCCTGCACTGCGTTCGACGCCGCGAGCCTGCGCGACGCGAACAGCCGCAGCGGCAGGATCGGGTTGCTCGCCAGCGCCTGGCGCGCGATGAACGCGACCAGCAGGACGAGCGACATCGATCCGGTGACCAGCGTGTGCGTGGAGGCAAGCCCGTACACCGACGACTCGGC
>VBFW01000258.1 GCA_005880525.1 Chloroflexota bacterium
AACGCGCCGCCGCCCGCGCCCGCGATGCCGGTCGCTGCGGCCCCCGCGTCGCCCTTCACCGAGCCCCCGGCGTTTACGACGCCACCTGCCGCTGCCTACGCGCCGCCGCCTCCTCCTCCGCCGGCCTACCAGAGCCCGTACTACGCGCCCGCCAGTGGAGCCATCCAGCCGCCGGTCCACCGCACGCCCTGGCTGGTGATCATCGCGGTCGTGGTCGTGCTGGTGCTGGTGATGGCAGGCGTGGGTACCGTACTTGCCATGGGCTTTGCGCGCTCGGGCAATCAGGCGGCCAGCGACATCAAGCAGCTGTCGAGCCCATCACCCGCCGGCTCGCTGAGCCCTGTGCCGTCATCATCCCCAACGATCTCGACTCCAACCTCGGCCTCCAACGCCGGCCTGGCGGTGCCGCTGCCCGACGGCTGGGTGGTGGACTCCCAGGACTCGGAAACCATCACGCTGATCAGTCCCAGCGGCACCGGCTCGATCAGCATCGCGAGCGGCTCGTCGAGTCCGTTGCAGACCGCGCAGCAGAACAAGGCAACCGTCGACGCGTTCTTCAAGGAGCAGTTCCCGGACACGAAGAGCTGCACGGGCAGCAAGACCACGACCGGCTCGCTCAATGGAGTCGCAGGCATCTCATGGGAGCTGTGCTTCACGCTGACAAGCGGAGCGCAGTCGGTGCCCGCCGCGGCGCTGCTGTTCGTCGGGTCCAATCCGAGCGGGAGCGTGTACTACGCGATGTACATGCTCACGGTTGCGAGCAACATGCCCGCGTTTTCCAAGGAATGCGCTCCGATCCTCAAGGGCATTCAATGGAAGCTGAAGTAGCCCGGTAGCCCCGGCGCCGCCGGTAACTCCGGCGGGTATGGTTTACGCCTTCAATGTTTGCTCGCTGGGGCCGCTTCGTCTATCGCACGCGCTGGTGGATGCTCGGCTTCTCGGCCGTTCTGCTCGGCCTCTCGATCGGCGGGCTCATCACAGGTGGGAACCTTGCCGGCAACGGCAACTTCGGCGCCGACCTGCCCGCGGGAAAGGCATCCAAGCTCATCCAGCAGGAGATGCGCCCGAACCAGGCCACATCGTCCAGCTCTGAGATGACCCTTCTCTTCGGCAGCAGCACACTGATCGCAACCGACGACGCGTTCAAGTCAGCGCTCGAGCAGGCGGTGGCGCCGCTGGAGACAGACTCGCGCGTGACGAGCGTTTTCACGCCGTACAACGTGCCCGACCCGTCGAACCTGATGTCTCGCGACAAGCACCACGCGCTGGTCGAAGTCCAGCTGCGAGACAAGTCGTCCGCCGCTGCGAAGTACTTCCACGAGCTGCTGTCGATGGTTCATCCAGGACCGCTGACGGTGGTCGCCACGGGGCAGGTGCCGCTCAACGACGCGTTCAACACCACGCTCGAGTCCGACGTTCAGCGCGGCGAGGTGGTGGCCCTGCCCATCGCGCTGCTCGTGCTCGTTCTGATCTTCGCGTCCGTCGTCGCCGCACTGCTGCCGCTGGGCGTCGGCGTGCTCGCGATCGTCGGCGGCGTGGGCGGCACGCTCTTCCTCGGGCGCTTCACCGACGTGTCGCAGTACGCGATCAACGTCGTGACGCTCATCGGCCTTGCCGTCGCGATCGACTACTCGCTGTTCATCGTCAGCCGCTTTCGCGATGAGCTCGCCGCGGGAAGCTCACGCGAGGAGGCGCTCGCGATCACGATGGCCACGGCGGGCCGCGCCATCACCTTCTCCGGAATCACGGTGGCCATCGGGCTGTCCGCGATGCTGTTCTTCCAGGGCACGTTCCTGGCTTCGATGGGTGCTGCTGGAGCGATCGTCGTCGGGATCGCCGTCGTCTATGGCCTCACCTTCCTGCCGGCGCTGCTGGCGGTGCTTGGCCCGCGTGTCGACCGGCTGCGCCTGCCGTGGATCGGGCGCCGCCGTCCCGAGGGAACCGGCGCGTGGCATGCGATGGCCACGTGGGTGATGAAGCGCCCGCTCATCGTGCTCGTGCCTGCCTTGGTGGTGCTCTTGCTGGCGGGCACGCCGTTCCTGCAGTTGCGACTCGCCAACGGCGACGTCGACGTGCTGCCTCCTTCGAACACCGCCCGGCAGGGCTATGACATCTTGCGGAGCGATTTCCCCGGCCAGAACCAGACAACGATCACCGGCGTCGTCTACTACCCCGACGGGAGCCCGCTCACCGCCGATCACATCGGTGCGGTCTACGACCTCAGCCGCCGCCTGGCGGCCCTGCCCTACGTCGACAAGGTGCAGAGCATCGTCAACGTCGACCCGAGCCTGACCCGCTACGACTACGTGCGGCTCTACTCAGACACCACGACTCAGCTGCCTGCGGCTCTGCAGCAGGCACTGTCGCTCGGCGCAGGCCCGCACATCGTGCTCATTGATGTTGTGACGAACAAGGACTACACGTCCGATGACGCGCGCAACCTGGTCCGTGACGTGCGCGCTGAATCGGTGCCGGACGGGCAGGTCCTCGCCACCGGCAGCACCGCCTTCGACCTCGACGTCGTCGACTTCATCGTCCAGCGCACGCCGGTGGCTGTCGCTGCTGTCGTGCTCGTCACCTACATCGTGCTGTTCATGCTCACCGGGTCGGTGGTGCTGCCGCTGAAGGCTGTGATCACAAACCTCGCCTCGATCTCCGCGTCGTTCGGAGCGCTCGTCTTCGTCTTCCAGCAGGGCCACTTCAGCGACCTGCTCGGATTCACGCCTCAGTCGATCGATCCCAGCATCCCAGTGATCCTGTTCAGCATCGTCTTCGGCATGTCCATGGACTACGAGGTGCTGCTGATCAGCCGCATCCAGGAGGAGTACCGCCGAACAGGCGACAACCAGGGCGGCGTCGCGCTGGGGCTCGAGAAGAGCGGCCGGCTCATCACCGGAGCCGCCGCGATCATGGTCACGGTGTTCTTCGCGTTTGCCCTGGCACAGGTCGTGATCATCAAGTCCATCGGCGTCGGCCTTGCAATCGCGATAGCGATCGATGCGACCATCGTCCGCATCCTGATCGTTCCCTCCGTCATGCGCATTCTCGGCCGAGCCAACTGGTGGGCCCCGCGGCCCCTGCGCTGGCTTCACGACCGCCTTGGCACCGGCGAAATCGCCAGACCTTCAGTGCAGCAGCCGGCGATCCCCTAGCCGAGAGCGCCCGTGCGACCAATTGCGGCGTTGATCGGCGCGCTGGTGCTCGCCGTGAGCTGTACCGGCGCAGCGCCTGTCGCGACCACGCCGGCCACCGGCTGGTCGATGTTTCGCGGCGACCTTACGCGCGATGGCAATCCGCCGGGTGCGACACTGACCCGCGACCAGCTCAAGCACTACAAGCTCAAGTGGTCGCACACGCTCAACGGTGCTGTTGACGGCACGCCGATCGTGGTCAACGGCATGGTCTATGCCGCGTACTTCGGCGGCCGGCTCGACGCGTTTCACCTGGACGACGGTGCGCAGGTGTGGTCGGACGACGGTCTCGGCGCCATCCGTCGGAGTCGCGTCGCCATACGGCGACACGCCGCTGCAGGCAGGCAGGGTAGTGGCGCTCGACCTCGCCACCGGCGCCATGAGATGGAGCTTCTGCGTGCGAGGCAACTGTGCGCCGGGTTCTGGCGTCTGGTCCTCAGCGGCCATCGACAGCGCGGGTCATGGCTTCATCGGAGCTGGCAATCCTGACGACGCCGTGGTCTCGTTCGACGTCGGCTCAGGCCAGAGGCTGTGGACGCAGAGCATCACGGCCGACCAGCGCCGCGACCTCGACGTCGGCGCCACGCCGGTCATCTTTCAGATCGGCACTCGCGAGGTTGTCGCGGTGGGCTCGAATGGCGGAGTCTTCGCGCTGATCAATGTGGGGGACGGCAAGGTGATCTGGGCGCGGCAGCTCGTGGTGGGCAGCGCGGTGCACGGGCTCATCGCCTCGCCGGCCTACGACGGCAAGACCCAGTACGTCGCCTCAGCCAGTCCGCCCACCGATGTTTTCGCGCTCGACCCGCTGACCGGCGCCACGAAGTGGCACCGCGGCCTGGGCAAGCCGATTTACTCGGCGCCGGCGGTGGGGAACGGGGTGGTCGTGTTCGGGGCGGGCGACCAGGCAGGTGGCAAGGGTGGCGTGTACGCGCTGTCGACTGCGGATGGGTCCCTGCTCTTCGGCTACGACGACGATCACGCGGTCCTCAGCAGCCCGGCGATCGCAGGCTCGACCGTGTTGGTCGGGGACGCCGGCGGCAACGTGATGGCGTTCGGGCCGTAACTCTTACTGGAGCGGGAACGGCGACTGCCACCAGTGAGGCACTTCGTCGACTTCGATCGCGACGACCCACTTGACCCACCAGAAGCCGCGCTGGTCCGTCGCGACGAGCCGCACCGGGAATCCGTGCCCTGGGTCGAGCGGCCTCCCGCCGATTCGTGTGGCGAGCAGAAGGTTCGATGCGCTCGTGAGCGCGAAGCGCCGGTCGTATCCGGTGTGCGACACGACGCGAATCGACGCGCCTGACGCGTCGCCGATCAGCCGATCCAGGCGAGCGCCCGCCCAGTCCTGAGCCGAGTAGAAGCCGCCGGTGCAGTCGAGGGGCGCGGTCATCCTGTCGTCGAACGCGTATAGCTGCTCGTACGTCCAGGCCCGGCCGGGCGTGCGCAGCGACCAGCTCGACGTGTTGATTTCCGGCACCGGATCGAACATCCATGAGCTGATGGGCAGCTGATCGGGATTGTGCGATCCCGCTTCATAGGAGCCGGTGAACCTGCGCGACGCACCGGGCAGTGCTGACGCGCGGACGACGACCTCGCTCATCGCGTAAGCCGCAGCCGCGCCTGCGAGCACCGCTCCACCGCGCAGTGCGGCGCGACGTGACATGTCGGCCGGCCGCAGCCTGACCCGTCGTGCGGCGACGTGCCAGACGGCGAGCGGCACGGCTGCGATGGCGCCGCCGACATGGAAGTCCATCGCGCTTAAGGGCCCGATGCTCAGGGCGATGCCTGTCGATTGCAGCAGGCCGGCGGCGAGGGAGACGACCACCAGGAGGCCGAACAGGAT
>VBFW01000259.1 GCA_005880525.1 Chloroflexota bacterium
TCCTCGACGACTTCCGGCTCGGCTGGGTACCTGGCGCGGCGGCCCTTCGGCATCGGGAGCTTGAGATCGGCGCGCGGCGGGACGACCTTCTGGGCGTTGGCCAGGTAGGCCGCGTCAGCCGGGCCGAAGATGCCCGCGTCGAGCATGCCCTGCACCGATTTGTACTTCTTGACCAGGTCGGCCGCCTTCTTCGGGCCGACGCCTGCCACGCCGGGCAGCCCGTCCGAAGGATCGCCGCGCAGGATCGCGAAGTCTGAGTAGGCGGTGCCCGGGATTCCGTAGCGCTTTTTCACCTCAGCCTCGTCGACCACTGCAAGGCCGCCTTTCTCCGGGTACAGGACGACGACATCCTTGTCGCGCACCT
>VBFW01000260.1 GCA_005880525.1 Chloroflexota bacterium
GCCAGTCGGGTCGCCAGTCCTCGTCGGTGGTCAGCGCCACGTGACGCGGCTTGCGGTCGTTGATGGTGCTCGCCATGCGGTCGAGCGTTCCGCGAACCGCGTTGATCATGAATCCATTCGGGGCTTTGAAGGTCTGCGGCACCCCATAGAACGAGCGGAAGATCAAGCTCGATCCGTCGAAAAGCAGCCACTCAGGGTTCCCCGCCAAGGCCGAAACATGTTACGGCCCACCGGTAGGATGGTTCGGATGCTCAAGGTGCTGGCCGCATGCGCGGCCGGCGTGGTGTGCCTGGCGGGCTGCGCCAGCACGATCGCCCTTCCCACACCATCGGCAAGCAGCGTGCCCAGCGCCAACTCGCCGGCGGCCGATGTCCGGGCCCGAATGTCGCTGCTCATGGGTGAGCAGACGTACGTGGTGGCGAAGCTCACCGTCGCGGCCATGGCGGGCCGCAAGGATGAGTTCGGCTCCTACGCCGATCTACTCGCGGCCAACGGCGTCGAGCTGAACGGAGTCCTCGGCAAGGCGATGGGCGAGACCGCCGGTCTGAAGTTCGCGCAATCCTGGACGCGGGGCAACAGCTTCTTCGTCGATTACATGGTCGCCATCAGCACGCGCCAGCAGGACCTGGCCGACGCCGCGTTGATGAACCTGAACACCACGTACGTGCCGCAGATGGCGCAGAACTTGAGCGCGCCGCTGAACATCTCGACGAGCTCGGCGAACCGAATGCTGACCGACCAGGTGACCACCATCAAGCAGTTCATCGACGACGCCGCGACCGGCACGCCGTCAGCCTTCTACCCCGACGTGCGCGCGGCTTACGCGAAGTCGACGGCGATGGGCGGATCGATCGCCGAGGCGGCCGTGTGGAAATTTCCCGACAAGTATCCCGGCGACGTCACTACAGAGGGTTCAAAGGCGAGGGCGCAGCTCGACGCGCTCCTGCAGGAGCATGCGTACCTGCTCAGCATGACCACTGGCGCCACCTCGAGCGGCGCGACCGCCGAGGCTGGGGCCGCTACAAGCTCGCTGCAGGCGAGTGCCCAGGACCTGTCGCACGCCATCGCATCGATCTTCGGCTCACATGCTGGGACGCAGGCGGCTCAGCTGTGGAGCGACGAAGACAAATCCTTCGTCGCGTACTCGTCGGCAGCGGACGACGCATCCAGGTCGTCGGCGCTCAACGCCCTGAACCACACCTCGACGCCGGCGCTGGCGGGATTCCTCAACGGGCTGCACGTGACCGCGGACATAGACTCGGTCACCCACCAGACCATCGGCGTCATCGACGACCAGCGCGCGAAGTCCTACAGCGTCCTTGCAGCGGAAGACCGGCAGTCGGCAGCGCTGCTCGTATCGCTCGGCGACCTGATGATGGGAGCGCCGGGCTAGTCGAGCGCTGAGGTGATGATCTCCAGCGCTGTCGCCGCCTCGTCGCGGTCGATCACGAACGGCGGGCAGATGCGGACCGCGCGTGTGCCGGCCGTCAGGAGCAGCAGCCCGCGCTCGAACGCCGCCTGCACTAGCGCCGCCGCCTGATCGGCGGTCCGGAACTCGACCGCGAGCATCAGGCCCAGGCCGCGCACGTCGCTGATCTCGTTGTGAGTCGCGGCGATCTCGCGAAGCCCGTCCTTGAGCTGCTCGCCCACCTTGGCCGCGTTCTCCATCAGGCCCTCTTCGAGGAGGTCGAGCGTCACAAGTCCGGCGGCGCAGGCGACCGGGTTGCCGCCGAACGTGCTGCCGTGCGAGCCCGGCGGCCAGCTCATCTGCTCGGCGCGCGCGATGAACGCTCCGAGCGGCAGGCCCGACGCGATGCCCTTGGCCAGACACACGATGTCGGGCTCGACGCCCCAGTGCTCGACCGCCAGCAGGTGGCCCGTTCGCCCCATGCCGCTCTGGACCTCGTCGGCGACGAGCAGGATGCCGTGCTTGTGCGTGAGCTCGCGCAGCCGGGGCAGGAAGTCGTCAGGCGGCACGAGGTATCCGCCCTCGCCCTGGATCGGCTCGACGAACACGGCGGCAACGCTCTCGGGTGGAGCGACCGTCGCGAACAGTTCCTCGAGGCGCGTGATCGACTCGTCGGTCGTGACGCCGCGCGCTCCCGACGGGAAGGGTGCGTGGAAGACCGGGCCGAGCAGCGGTGCGAACCGGCGCCGCTGGCTCGCCTTGGACGCCGTCAGCGAGAGGGCTCCAAAGGTGCGGCCGTGGAAGGCGCCGATGAACGCGATGAAGCTCGGCCTGCCGGTGGCGTAGCGCGCCAGCTTCATCGCGCCCTCGATCGCCTCGGCGCCGGAGTTGGTGAAGAACACGCGGGCCGGGATGCCGGGCAGGATCTTCGCCTCCAGCCGCTCGGCCAGCTCGATCTCGGACCGGTAGTAGAAATCGGTGCCGGACATGTGAACGAAGTTCCGGGCCTGCTTCTCGATTGCCTCCACCACCCTAGGGTGCGAGTGGCCGGTCGTGTTGACGGCGATGCCCGCCGTGAAGTCGAGGAAGACGTTGCCGTCGACGTCCGTCGCCCAGCAGCCCTGGCCGTGGTCCATCACGAAGGGGTAGGCGCGGGTGAAGCTCGGCGACATGGCCTTGGCGTCGCGAGCGATCAGCTCGGCCGCCTTGGGGCCGGGCAGCGGGGTGGTGATCTTGGGCCGGTGGTTGGTGGAGGTCACGCCTGTGAAAGTATCAACATCGGCGGGGCGTCCCGTGGTCGCCTCACAATGAAGGCGTGGCGAAGACCAAGGCGAGCCGGACGTTCTCGATCCGCCCGGCCACCAACGACGATGTCAGAGCGATCGTC
>VBFW01000261.1 GCA_005880525.1 Chloroflexota bacterium
AGGTTGATCAGCCGGTCCGGCACGTAGATCACCTTCGATGGCTTCGAGCCGTCGAGCGCTGCCATCACCTTCGGGTGGGCCAGCGCCGCGTCGAGCACCTTCTTCTCGCTCGCCCCGGGTTCCATGGTCAGGCGCGCGCGAAGCTTCCCACCCACCTGGACGACGACTGTCACCTCGGGCTCGGCAGCGGTCGCCGCGTCGTACTCGGGCCACGATGCGTCGGCCAGCAATCCTTCTCCGCCCAACCGCTCCCACATCTCCTCGCACACGTGCGGCGCGACGGGGTTCAGGAGCTTCAAAAGCGTCAGCACCGCGCTGTCCCAGCCCGCGTCGCGAGTCCCCCCGCGCTGCAGGTAGTCCTGCATCGCGTTCGCCAGCTCCATCAGGTACGCGACTGCGGTATTGAACCGCAGCGCGTCGTAGTCGTCGGTGACCTTCTTCACGGTCTGCGCGGCCTCGCGCGCACGCACCGTCGCATCCGCGCCGGTTCCTTCCACCACGACGGATGTCGGCTCCACGATCAGCCGCCACACGCGCTGCAGGAATCGCGCGACGCCGTTGAGGCCCGCGTCGGTCCACTCGACGTCCTCCTCCGGGGGGCCGATGAACATCTCGTAGACGCGACCCGCGTCCGCACCCTGTTGGGCGACCAGCTCGTCGGGCGAGACCCCGTTGCCGGCGGACTTCGACATCACCTGGCCGAAGCGCTTGACCATGCCCTGGTTGAACAGCCGCACGAAGGGCTCGGTCGCCTCGACCATGCCCGCGTCGTGGAGCACCTTTATGAAGAAGCGCGAGTACAGCAGGTGCAGGATCGCGTGCTCGACGCCGCCGGTGTACTGATCGACGGGCATCCAGTGATTCGCCAGCTCGGGGTCGAATGGCTGCGTGTCGTCGTGCGGGCTCGCGTAGCGCAGGAAGTACCACGACGAATCGACGAACGTATCCATCGTGTCGGTCTCTCGCCGCGCGTCGCGTCCGCATTTCGGACACGTCGTGCGATAGAACTCGGGCTGCTCGGCGAGCGGCCTGTATTCCTTCGGCAGCTCCACAGGCAGCTGGTCCTTGGGCACCAGCACCATGCCGTCGGTCTCGCAGTAGACGATCGGGATCGGGGAGCCCCAGTACCGCTGGCGCGAGATGAGCCAGTCGCGCAGCCGGTACTTGACCGACCGCTTGCCCTGGCCCTTGCGCTCCAGCGAGTCACAGATGCGCTCGAACGCCGTCTTGGAGTCGAGACCGTCGAACTCGCCGCTGTTCACCATCGTGCCAGTACCGACGTAAGCCTCTTTCAGGCGGCCCTGCGGGCCCGATGGCGGCGCGATCACCTCGCGGATGCCTAGGCCGAACTTCAGCGCGAACGCGAAGTCGCGCTCATCGTGCGCGGGCACCGCCATGATCGCGCCGGTGCCGTAGGTGATCAGGACGTAGTCGGCGATCCAGATCGGAACCTGCTCACCGTTGACCGGGTTGATCGCGAACGCGCCGGTGGCAACACCGGTCTTCTCCCGTTCGGTCGAGAGACGGTCGATCTCCGTCTCCTTGCGCGCGCGCTCGGTGTACGCCTCGACTTGCGCGCGGTGCTCCGGCGTCGTGATGCGCGGGACCAACGGATGCTCCGGCGCGAGCACCATGAAAGTGGCGCCGAACAGCGTGTCCGGACGCGTTGTGTAGATGCGCACCGACTCGTTGGCCAGCCCGACCACCGGAAAGTCGACCTCCGCGCCTTCGCTGCGGCCGATCCAGTTCGTCTGCATCACGCGCACCTTCTGCGGCCAGTGCTCCAGCGTGTCCAGGTCGTCCAGCAATCGCTGCGCGTAGTCGGTGATCTTGAAGAACCACTGCTCCAGGTCCTTCTTCTCGACCTCGACCTCAAGGTGGCGCCAGCACCGGCCGTTGATGACCTGCTCGTTGGCCAGCACAGTCTTGTCCACCGGGCACCAGTTCACCGGTGACATCGCCCGGTACGCGAGCCCGCGTTCGTAGAACAGCTCGAACAGCCACTCTGTCCACTTGTAGTAATCGGGCAGGCAGCTGGTGACCTCGCGGTCCCAGTCGTAG
This sequence comes from Chloroflexota bacterium, assembly GCA_005880525.1. Classification (GTDB taxonomy): domain Bacteria; phylum Chloroflexota; class Dormibacteria; order Dormibacterales; family Dormibacteraceae; genus CF-118. The sequence goes on from VBFW01000261.1 coordinate 2,062, forward strand.
AGGATGCCCAGCATCTCCAGCTCGCGCTTGCCCTTCTTGATGTTGCCCAGCGTCCACTCTCCGGGGTGCACTCCACCGCGACGCATCGCAGCGTTCTCGGCCGGAAGCCCGAACGCGTCCCAGCCGAACGGATGCAGCACCTCGTGGCCCTGCATGCGCTTCATGC
>VBFW01000141.1 GCA_005880525.1 Chloroflexota bacterium
GAGCTCCTTGAACCAGAGTTCGTAAACCTGATGAACGATGATGAAGAGCATCTCGTCGTGCTCCTCGGAGCGCGGCTGCTGCGCGGACAGCACCTGGTCGAGGGCGAGATAAGACACGTACGTCTGTGCCTTTGACACGCCCAGAGGGTAACTCAGGGCAATGAGTGTCGCCAGTCGCCGGGCGGTCGATCAGTCAAGCGGGAAAGTCCAGCAATCCTAAGAGGGCTGTCAGTGATCGTTGTGAGCTGGGAAGATCCGAGCCAACTCCGGAGGCATGTCGAGCCCGAGGTCCGTGAGGCGATCAAGCAGTCGGGGTCGCAGGGTGGCCGCCCCGAACCCGCCCAAGACTCGGCCCTCAGGGTCGAGACCCGTGCGGGTGAATTTGAAGATGTCCTGCATGCTGATCACGTCCTCGTCCATGCCCGTGATCTCGCTGATCTGGACCACCTTGCGTGAGCCGTCTCGCATGCGCTCGAGATGGATGACGACGTTGAACGCGCTGGCTATCTGAGCCCGAATCGATTTCGGCACGAAGTCGTAGCCGGACATCATCACGAGGGTTTCGATGCGGGCAAGGGCATCGCGCGCTCGGTTGGCGTGGATCGTCGTCATGGAACCGTCATGCCCCGTGTTCATCGCCTGCAGCATGTCGAGGGCTTCGGCGCCCCTGACCTCGCCGACGATCAGACGGTCCGGCCGCATACGGAGCGACGAGATGACGAGATCGCGGAGCGTTATCTCAGGCGTCCCATCGCCGCCAATCGGGTGGGACTCCAGCCTCGCGATGTGTCGCTGTCGAAGCTGGAGCTCGGCGGCGTCCTCGATGGTGACGATTCGCTCGTCGCCAGGTATGTACCCCGAGAGCACGTTAAGAAGCGTGGTCTTGCCGCTGCTCGTCCCCCCACTCACTAAAACGTTCGCCCTCGCCATCACGCAGGCCTTCAGGAACCCGAACGCACTCTCGCTGCAGCTGCCGAGGCGAATCAGGTCCTGCATGTCCAAAGGTCCGCGCTGGAACTTGCGGATGTTCAGCAGCGGTCCGTCGATTGCCACCGGCGGAATCGCGGCGTGCACACGAGAGCCGTCAGGCAGCCGCGCGTCGCAGATGGGGCTTTGAGCATCGATCCGCCGACCTACTGATTCGGCAATGTACTCGATGAGGCTCAACGCTTCCTCGTGACTACTGAACGTGATCGGTGTCAGGAGGAGCCGGCCCTGCACCTCCGCGTAGACATCGCGGCCGGCCACGACCATGACCTCTGTGACGTTGGGGTCAGCGATCAGCGGCGCGAGTGGTCCCATTCGAGCCAGGTACTCGGGCTCAATCAGATTCACAATGGGCAAGCTCATCGACGCTCCTGGTCCATCATTGGGTTAGGGTCACCGAAGGCGGCCATGTCCGCAATGTCGGATCAGCCAAGATCGACACGCCACCGTTGCCTTTGACGCTGGCCGTCCAGGCGATGACGCCGCCCGCGATTGTGGCCAGGTAGCTGCTGTTGCCAACGATGGTCACATTCGCTGCGGGTACGTAGAAGATGCCGATCAGGCTCGTGATTCCCGATCCCGCCACGTTATTGCTGCAAGTGTTCGCAGGCGGCTGCTGCTCGGGTCCCGGCTCGTAGAGGAGGATCCGCTGATATTGATGTCCGCTGTATATGTAGATGTCGCCCCCTCCCTGGAGGTTCAAGCATGTTTGGATGTTGCCACCACCTGGAATGAACCAGAGCACCGCACCCGGAGTCACGGGGGCCGGGCAGGCGACGCCAGTGCCGGTGGTTGGGTCCACACAATGGCCCTCGTTCGCCAGATCGCCGTGCGGCGGCACGGCGAGCTGAGGATTGGCGTTCGGTAGACCCCCCGCCACAGGCGGCGATTGGAAGTCGGGAGCGGGCGCACCCGGATTGTCGCGGGGGGCGCCGGGGTCCAGCGCCCAGCCGTTCAGGGTTCCACCGTTGATCGTGGTCGTGTAGCTGCCGTTGTTGGCGAACTGCGCCGCGTAACCGAAGGGACCCTGGCATGAGCCGCTCGGGGCGAGGTAAACGTTGAAGTCCTGCGCTCCGGGATCGGGCGGACTGCTGCTGACCGAAACCTTAAAGTTCTGGCTACTGCCAACCGACACGGTCTTACACATAGACGGCGCACTCTCGCGAAGGAAGCACGTCGTCGAAGCGGGACCTCCGCAACTCGACACACCGTAGGGGGACCACCGCACCGCAGTCAGCTCGACGGCCCAGGTTTGCGCGCTGATCGGCGGGTTGCTCGCGTCAGACCCAGTCGCCGTGAGCGCAAACGTGGTGGCGCAGTTGACCCCGTTGGAGTCCCAGAACTGAGGCAGCGCGCGCACCGTCAACCACGAACCGGCCGGAATGTTTGCCGCCGGTGCCTGCCTGCTGACCGAGATGGATGTGTCCCCGGCTGCGGCGTTCCTCGACACGCTGAATGTCTGGCCGCCGACGCTGACGGCCGAATTCTGGGCGATGGCTCCGGGCAGGGCAGCCACCGGGATGCCGGTGATGTTGGTCCCCGCGGCTAGGGCCGCAGTGGTCGTGGTGAGATTTGGTTGATTGGCCGCCGACAGCTTCGGCTCGTCCGGCGGTCGGAGCTCATTGCTTACGAAGCCGCCGTTCTGCGTGAACCCGGCAGACCATGTGTAAACGCCGCCGGACAGGAAATAGCAGCCGGCCCCGCCGCCAAGTCTCGGGTCAGAAGCGTAAGTTCCCGGCTGCTCCACGCTGCCGCTGGTCGAGGCCCAGCTCTGCGAGGCGGGATTGAGCGACGGTTGTGGATAGCCTGGGTCGAGCATGGTCCAACCGTTGGCCTGCGTGCCGGTCACGGTGAAGTTGGGCATTGGCGATGGCGGCATGGCTGGGCAGATGTCGATCGCATTGCCGTTTACGGTGCCTGACGCGACCCCGTTGTCGGTGATGCTGCCGTTCGACCATACGTCGCCTGTCACCATCGTGGTCGACGTGCCCGTGAAGGTGAGGGAGTTACCTCCGTTACCACCACAACCCGCCGGGCTGAGAGTTTGAATGGCGGCGCCGTTCGTACCCGACTTCCGGGCCACAGCCGTGGCCGTCGCCCCGACCCTGATGTTGGGCCCCGCTCCCAGCACCTGCATCATCGCCACCGGCATCGTGCCAACGGCCGTCACAGTAAAACTCACGCCCGCAATCGACTGGTTCGTCACGTTGATGGTCATGAGTTGATTGGAGGAGTCGCCACTGAAGGTGCAGGTCACAGCCATCGCACCCAGGCCGGCGCACGACGCCGCCCCATAGAGGAGCTCGTCAGCAGAGTAGGTGTCGACCGCGGTCTGCTCGGCCTGAGCGTAGTCGGTGGTGTTCATGTAGTTGTATGCGGCGGCGAGGGCCGCCGCGTCGACCGCGGCCTGGAGATGCCTGCGGTCGAGATAAGCACGACCGCTGTCGATCGCAAGGCCGACCAGCCCGAACATCACGACGATCATCAAGGCGATAAGCACGATGGCCTGGCCGCGCTGGGATGCGCGCAAAGTGCGGTTCATCAGTACTCCGTGCGATAGACCGCCGCAGCGCTGATGACGATGTTGTTGGCAAAGAACTGTTGAATCAGCGGCGTGATCGGGACGAAGTTGTAGATGATCGTCACCTGCAGGGGTGCGTGGTCGAAGGCAGGTTCGGTGGCACTGCACGAGCCTGTGCTCACCGCCCACATCTGGCCGCCCGGAGAATCGTCGAGAGTCGGTGACAACGCCTCCACCGTCGACGGCGGGTTCGGCTCGGTGATGAAAATCCAACCCTGACCCGCCGGCGGCCTTGCGGCCGTGATCGGCCCGTTGGGGCAGGGATTGGCCAGGCTGACGTCAACGGCGTGCCTTCGAACGGCCAATTCCACGTCGGCATTGGTGGGAAGCAGCGGCGAGGCCTTGATGGCCGCTCTCGCGCCTTCGTTGACCGCCTGGTTGAGGGTTACGTAGATGTATATGACGCGACCGAAGTCGACCACCGCGAAAAGGAGGACAAGCAGCAGCGGCGCGACGATCGCGAACTCGACCAACGACTGGCTGCGCTGCGACCGGCACCCCGCGGCGACCATGGTCACGCTAGAAGCCTCCAATGACCATGTGGGTGTTCACCGCGACATGCACCGAGTTGCCCAGTACGCCGGACATGAACCCGGTTGCAAATCCGTACGACATCACGACGATGACGTTCACGTCGGCACCCTTGTAGCTGTTGTCGGTTGGGGCGGCCGAGAGATCAAGGCCAGGCGTGTCCGCATAGCAGATGTAGAGCAGCGGCTGATTAGGAGCTCCCGCGGTGTAGGCGTCATCCGTGTATGGCGGATTGAACTGACTGTTGGCATCGCTCGTGGCTGGGCATGTCGTCCCAGGATTCTGGAGCGCTGACGCGGGCAATCCCGAGTTCGTCAGGACTCCGTCGACCGCAGCTTTGATCGCGCTGTCGTAGAGGTAGGGATTGGCCCCTGAGGTCACGTCGAACCAGCTGGCCTGCCGCGCTCCTTCCCGGGTTGCCCCCGTCAGGCCCACGCCGAAATAGAAGACGCGCCCAAGGTCTGTCAGACCAAGCGCAAGTAGGAGCAACACCACCGCGGCGAGTCCGAACTCCACCGACGACTGGCCGCGCTGGAGTCTTCCCATCAGGGGATGACCCCGCTGTGCATGATCAAGATCAGGGCAGGTCCGAGCAGGATCACCCAGAGAGTCGGGAAGATGCAGCCGACCATGGGGATGAGCATCTTCAGCGATGCACGCGCCCCCTGCTCCTGAGCCTGCAACAACCGCTTGTCTCGAATCTCATCCGACTGGATGCGCAGCACCTTGACGACGCCCGAACCGAGCTGCTCCGACTGGATCACGGCCTGCACGAAGTTGTTGAGCTCGTCGACGCCGGAGCGCTGGGCCATATCGTTGAGCGCCTCGAGGCGTGGCCGGCCGATCCTGATCTCCTGCAAGACCCGTCCAAGCTCTTCGGCCAGCGCGTGGTCGTACTTCTCGGCAACTCTTCCCATTGCGGCTTCGAAAGTCAAGCCCGCCTCGACGCAGACGACCAGCACGTCGATGGTGTCAGGCAGCACGAACTTGATCTCGTTCTTGCGGCCATTCACCTTTCGGCGCAGCCACAGCGTCGGAACGTAATGCCCGAGGCCGGCGCCGACCGCGGCCCCCAGTGCGATCAGTGCCGGCGACCTGGTAAGTGCGCCGAGCCCGATGCCGACGCAGCAGAGAATGCCAGTGGCGATATACCTGATTGCGACGAAGTCGCCCGCTGTGATGCCGTTGGGTCGGCCCGCCAGCTGAAGGTCGAGGTGAATTCGCTGCCGGGCCTTCTCCGGCATCGTCTGCTCGAGCAAGCGGCCGATGCGCTGCATCGCAGGTCGGATCACCCGCTCCCCAAACGGCGCCGCCAGCTCCATTTCGGCTAGCGACACGGGCAGGCCCGTCTCATATACGCGGAGGCGTCCTTCCACTACATCGGCGTTGCTTGGCGGCGCCGGGTTGAGGCTCCAGATGGCGACAAAGGCGCCTAAGGCCGCGACCATACCGAGGGCGATTGACAAGTAGAGGAGGGCCATCGGCTAAACCCGGAAGTTGACGATGCGCCGGATGAAGAAGTTCCCAGCCATGATCGAGAGCCCGGCGAGCAACAGCAGCCCGATGCCCAACCGATCCTGGAACATCGCCCGAAAGTAGGTGGGCGTGATGAAGTAGAGGATGACCGCGACGATCACGGGTAGGAGCGTGATCACCCAGCCCGAGGCTCGCGCCTGCGCAGTCATGGCCGAGATCTGACCCTTCACCTGAACGCGCTGCCGGATGGTGTGCGAGATGTTCTCCAGGATCCGCGCGAGGTTGCCGCCAACCGAGGCCTGGATGCCGATGGCCGTGACGATCAGGTCGAGGTCCTCGCTCCCCGTGCGCCTCACCATGGCGGCGAGGGCCCGCTCAGTTGCGCTGCCGATGTTCATCTCGCGGATCACGCGCGAAAGCTCGTCGGCGACCGGCGCGGCCGTGTTGCGGGCTACCGTATCGAGTGCCTGCGGCAGTGAAAGGCCGGCCTTCAGCGCGTTGGAAAGCAGGCTCAACGTGTCCGGCAGCTGCCTGTTCAGCAACCTCAAGCGCTGCCGCTGGCGATACCTCACGTAGCGCATGGGCACCAGGTAGCCGACCACGCCGGCGACGACGAACTGGGGACCGAACCCGAAACGAAGCAAGGAGATCACCGCCCAGGCGATGAGGAACGCGACCTGGATCATCACGAACTCCGACGGCCGCAGCTTCAGGTTTGCGCGTATCAGGTGCTCGCCGAGGGTCAGCCCACCGTTGAGTCGCCGCCGCTGGCTCGACCGGTCCGCCAGGGCCTCGAACGGCCGATTGACGCGCTCGCGCAGGGTTTGCGATCGACGATTGCTCGGGCCGGGAAGCAGGATCTCGGCGCCGTCCGCGGACTGGGCCCGGCTTGGCAGCGCCAGCGCAAATGACGCCACGAGAACGCCAATCGCTGCCAACGCAGACATCAGGATGATCCCCGGCACTTCAGGAACGACCGCCCGCCGGGGCGTCCGCCTCGAAGATCGACGGCGAAAGGAATTCGGCCCGCTCCGCGAAGTGATCCATGTGTATCGACAGGTTGCCCAGGGCGGCGTGGAAGCCGACGGCGTTGCCGTCATCGTCGACCCCAAGCTGGCGATACTGGAACAGCTCCTGCGTCTGCGTCTCGCCGTTGCCCATACCGGTGACCTCGCAGATGCTCACGATCTTGCGCGCTCCTCCTCGCACCCTCTGGGCTTGAACGATCACGTCCACCGCCGAAGCGATCTGCTTTTGGATTGCGCGCGACGGTAGGTCGGTTCCCGCCATCAGGACCATGGCTTCGAGCCGGCTGATCGCATCCTGCGGGCTGTTGGCATGCACCGTGCTCATCGATCCCTCGTGTCCGGTGTTCATCGCCTGCAGCATGTCCATGGCTTCGCCGCCCCGGCACTCACCGACAAGGATCCTGTCGGGTCGCATTCGCAACGAGTTGCGGACGAGGTCGCGAATTTCGATCGAGCCCTTTCCTTCCACGTTGGGCGGCCGGGCCTCGAGCCGGATGACATGCTCCTGCCTGAGCTGGAGCTCGGCCGCGTCCTCGATGGTGACGATCCGCTCGTCCGCTGGGATGTAGCCCGACAGGACGTTGAGCAGCGTCGTCTTGCCTGACGACGTTCCGCCCGAAACCAGGATGCTCAGGCGGCTGCGAACGGCCGCCTCGAGGTAACGCATCATGTCGGTGCTTGCGGATCCCATTTCCAGCAGGTCGGACGGTTGGAGCTTGTCACGCGAGAACTTCCGGATCGTCATGCAGGGACCGTCGAGCGCAAGCGGTGGCAAGACGACGTTGACGCGAGAGCCGTCGCGGAGGCGGGCATCGCACATTGGCGAGCTCTCGTCGACGCGACGGCCGACGCTGCTTACGACCCGATCGATGACCTGGCGCAGCTGGGCGTCACTTTCGAACACGACGGGGCTGAGAACCACCCGGCCGCGTCGCTCGACAAATATCTGGTGCGCATGATTGATCATGACCTCGGAAATTGCGTGATCTTCAAGAAGCGGCTGGAGCGGTCCGAGCCCGAGCACCTCGTCGAGTAGGGCGTCGACCAGATGTCCGTAATCAAGCCGCGTGAGCACTATGGCGGCAGTCCGCATGTACTCCTCGGTAAGGTTCGCGATGAGGGTGCGCACCCCTTCCCGATCGCTGATGTCGATTTCGTCTGCGTGTCTCTCCACCAGCAGGTCATGGATCGCCGCCTTCGCGCTTGCGAGCGTCGGCTGCGCACGGACTCCCCTCTGGTCGCGGTCGTCACTCGTTCTCGCGGAAGCTGAGACAGCAGCCGCGACAGGCGGCGCGGGAGCGACCTCGCTGCGCAAGCCGGAGATCACGCTGAGCCCTGGGTCCCCCTCGGTAACCTGCGCCGCGGCGGGGCGCTTCAGAGCCTCGAGGCGATCTTTGAGCGCCATCAGCCTCGGACCGCGAACATGTTCGGGACGCGGCCGTGCCTGCGAAGCGCGCACTGGGCGGCGCTCCGCACCCTGGCGTTGCGGTCGACCAGGCAGGCGGCCAGCATCTGCGATCCCGGCTGAAAGTCCTTGATGTTGCCCAGCGCCTTGGCAGCCGATAGCCGCACGCGCCAGTCTGTGTTTTCGAGGCACTCGACCAGCACCGGGATGGCGGCTGGCGCCCCGATCCAACCGAGCGCTCGGCCTCCTGCCGCGCGGAGCCGTGGAGATCCATCGCTCATCTGCCCAACGATGGGAGCAACAGCAGACTTCCGGCGGCGAAGGCCCGCCGCGGTCGCGACTGCAGGCTGCACACCCCGAGGCTGCTTCCTGCTGAGAACCGTCTCGAGATACAGATCGGGCGCCGCACGAGCGAGGGCGACGACCAGGGCAGGCTTTGGACCGAGTCGCTGAATCGCGGCCAGCAGAGCGTCGGCACTCCGCACGCCGCCGATGACGCCCAATGCACGGGTGGCGGCATTGCGCACCAATGACTGGTTAGACCACAGCAAGGGCGCGATCAACGGGACAGCCTGCTCCATCTGAAATGCGCCGGCGATACGCGCACACCTGGCCCTGACCACCGGGTGGCGTGACCCGAGCCCATCGATGACGCGGTTGGCGAAGCTCGGGTGACCAACCGCCGCTTCGAGTCGTGTATACAGCACGCCGCCACGATCGAGCGAGGCCGCCGCTTCGATCAGCATCCTCGCGGGATCTACATCGCGGTCAGCCAGATCGACGTTGAGGCGGTCGGCCTTGCCGGCGACAACCGAATGAATGTGGCGGCGAACCAGCGAGCGATGGATGGCGAGCCGGGCCGGCTCCAGGGGTCCCCGCGACATCGCGCCGCTCAGCAACCCTCGGTCACCGGTGCCGCGACCGAATTCAACCTGGGCGATCGGTTCTTGCCGTGCGTGTCAGTGATGATCCCGGCGAGTTCGTGCGCGCCGCGTGAGATTTCGCTGCGCGGGTCGGCCATGCTGAGGATCGTGCCGGTGAGGGCGGCCTGGTCAGGTTTCGGACCGTCGAAAGCGATCTCGACGTCGACGGCTCGTTTGAGCATGCGCTCCACGGCGGGGCGAAGCACCGCGGGCTTCGGAGTCCGGTTGTTGAGAACCACTGTGAGCCTGTCGTCCGGCGTTCCGAGCTTGCGAAGTATCTCCAGAGCGTCGGCCGCGCTCTTGACGGCGGACAGCTCCGGCGCAGCTACCAGCACCACGTGCTGGGTAAGGTCGAACACCGCCAGGGTGGCGTCGTCGATCGCGATCCCGAGGTCGACCACGACATAGCGGAACGTCTTGCGCAGCACAGTGACGGCGCGAACGATCAACTCGGCGGTGACCTCGTCCGACTCCTCGGGCCGGAGCGCGCCGGGCAGGATCATGGGGCCGCCGGCGTGGTAGAGCACGGTGCTCAGGAGCGCCTCCTCGAATGTCTCCGAAGGCACCTGCGCTAACCGCGCCAGGCAACTCGTCGGCACGAGGCCGGCCAGGAGGGCCGCGTGGCTGTACGGAAAGTCCAGGTCGAGCAGCAGTACCTGGCCCGGATGGAGCTGAGACAGGGCGCCCACCAGATTCAGGGCAACGCAGGTTCCGCCCGAGCCGCCCTTAGGCGAGTACAGACCGATGACGGTGGCCTCTTCGAGAAGGAGACCCCAGGTCGCCTGGACGGCGGTGTCGGCGAATGTCCGATACCGCTGATCCGCCATTCTGCGCATCTCGTCCAGAAAACCACTGTCGCGGCCGACGACTGCGTTGAGGCTCTGCCGATCGAGCGCGATCAGGCGGCAGTCGGTCTGCGCGATAACGTTGCCCTGCTGCCGGCGGTTGAGAACGCACGCCGCTTCACCAACGAAGTCGCCAGGCCCAAGGACAGCCACCGTTACCGCGCCGGGCGGGCGCTCGATGATCACGTTCACACAGCCGCTCTCGATGAAGAAGATGGTGTCGCCAGGCTCGCCCTGGTACATGATGATTCCGCGCGCGGCCACCGCCAGTTGCCTCATGCGCCGCGCGAGGTTTCGCAGCGTGAACTCGGGCAGCGAGAAGAAGAGGGGAGCACGCTCCAGCACCGCCACACGACCGAGCATGTCGTGGTAAGAGGGCCAGCCGCTGTCAGCGGCGGGCGAGGCGCGCGGGAACTGTCTGTGAGCTACCTCGGTCACCGGCGCTGATGGCCGGCCTTTGAGGTCTCTGCCACGGGACCGCTCGACCTGCAGTCCCATCTCAGCCCTTCGTGAAGTTCCAGCGTGCGTCCACAGCGGCCGGTCCGACGACGGGTGGGGCCTGGGTGGGCGGGCACGCAGGGTCTGGGTGTGACATCGAGTCGGTTGCGTAGTCGTGGTAGTTCAGCAGCACGTACTTGAGGGTGACGTTGGACAGCAGCCACTCGAGATAGGCCGCATCGCACTGCGAGAGCACGACGGTCAAGCTTCCGGTTACTCCGACTGCCTGACCCTGCTTGGGTGCAACGCTCGGAGGCCCCACGCGTATCACCCGCACGTCGGTGAAGACCGTCCGGACCGTGAACCGCGACGGCCTCGAGAAAAAGAGATCGGTATTTGCCGTCGCGATGACGTTGATGTAGTCCCCGGGCGTGATGTACCCGCCGACGCCCTGCAATTCGCCAGTGGGAATCGTGATCGCGACGTAACCCTGTGGAATCGGCAGGTAGGCGAGCTGGGTGGCTGGAATCTCATCTGGATTGGAGACAACGACATTTGTGGTGATGGTCTGCCCCTTGAAGATGCTCACGAGCGCCGTCGCGCCGTCCAGGTCGGACAGGTTGACGATTGCGTGCGGAGCAAGCTGCGCCTGCGGGATGTGCGCGACCGTCAGCATCGACGCCGTGATGGGCTCTCGAGCCTGGATGTCCTGCGCGGCGACGACCGCAGTAACCTGACCGCCGGACAGCCCACGATTGGCGAAGAGAATGCCGAACGCGAACATGGCGATGAATGCGAGCAGCGCCATCGCCACCCCAAGCAGGAATAGCGGGGTGCGAATTCGAGCCTGGCGGCCGGCGGTTGGCAGCGGCAGGGGCAGAGCCATGCTTAGGGCTGTGCCTCGAGCGGGGCCGTGCTCACCCATCGACGCCCGTCCCAGTACTCTTCGAGGTTCGCGGCCTCCGCCGCCGACCTGGGCATGGCGGGCGGCAACCTTCTCAATACGAGCGTGCGTGCGACCATGTCGTGAAGAGCCTGCTTGCGGGGTGTGAAGGCGGCCATGACCCAGCCGGCCATCAGCAGCAACGACGAGAGCAGCTTGAGCCAGTAACGGGCCGAGGCTCGCCCAAGTCCAATCGGGTCGCCATAAACATCGGCGACGTACAAGCCAAGTGCGTGCTTTCCCACCGTTCCCTGAAGAGGCGAGCTCTCGAGGACGGCGAAGTATGCCCAGGTCAGAGCCCAACCCACGGGCGCGACGTTATGCCTGACCCATTGGCCTAGCACTGGCCCCAACCGGACGGATTAGCGCACCGATGGGTAACCACAGCAACGCCACGCGGATGCGCTACTGCCCAGGCTGATGCGACTGCGTTTGCCGGCGTGTCACGACCTCCCTACCCAGATCCCTCGGGTCCGTACACCTTATGGACGGCTCGACTGGGCAGACAAGAGGACATTCGTCCTTGGGCCCGTGACCAGCGCGTCGCTCGCATCGCAATCGGACGCGAAAGGCCCATTGACGTAGAGGCCCTGCAACTCAGCGGTGCTTCGCCCAGCATTGATTTTCGACCGCCGAATTTCCGCCCAGCGTGATCGGGACGAACGTCCTACTGAGTGTGTGGCCAGATCGCGTGTACGTTGACGCTCGCGGTTCCAACGTGGAAACCGGCAAGGGAGGAACTTTGAGGTTTCGACATGCGGCGTGGCTTTGTGCCTGGTCTGGCGCCGTGGTGCTGGTAGCTCTGGCGCCCGCCACCGTGCTGGCGGACAACCCCGGGAACCCGGGCCACCACTACGGACAAATCAGCAATCCCGGCCATCACTATGGGCAGTTCAAGCACGCGAACTCGCTGCCCTCTCCGGCCTCCGGGCATCAGCCGTCCGCGCCGGCGCTGCATGCGCAATCCGCGTTCTACTCCGCAAACGAGACGACTGGCGAGGCCATCCCAATCACCAATCCGGGATCGTCCCTGACCGATGGCTCACTTGCTGGCCCCCAATCCACTCCAGTGGCCTCGGCGCCACCGGTGCCGCAGCGAAACGTGTGGCTTACGGCGATCTTGTTGGCCTTTGTGTTGGCTGCCAACGTAGCAGGAGGGGTCATCCTCGTGGGGCGGAGTCTGCACTTCGTACTGAGGCGCGTCCGACCCGTGGAGATCACGGTGCCGGCGCGGGGCAATCTTCAGGTCGAGGCTGCCTAAAGGGCGCGACAGCGCATTAAATCGGCCGAGCCGCTGCTACGTCCGGAGTACCAGCTGGCGCGCTAACGACAACGCCCCACCCACAGCTGCAACGAAAGATCCGACCAGCGCGAGAAATCGCCAGCCGTCACCGCCTCCGCTCCTGCGTTGCGGATCGGCGTAGTGTGCCGCAACCAGCGAGGGCGACTGGGATGGAGGAGCGGAGGATGGCTGCGACGTGGATGCCGGCCCTGAGCTGGGAAGCGCGCCGCCGGTCAGGCCCGTCGTTGGAGCCGTTCTCTTCGCGGAATGCCTGATAGCGGTGATGGTCCCTACGGCTCCCTGCCAGGAGCCACCGGCGGCGTCATGCACGGTCAACGCCGGCTGGTAGGTCCCGGCCTTGTAGGTGTGGGAGACGCTCGGCCCGGTGCCGGTGGCACCATCGCCGAAGCTCCACGAGTACGTGAACGGCCCGAGGCCACCGGTCGCGGCTGCGACGAAAGTCACGCTCAGCCTGGCAGGGCCGGACACCGGGTTGGCCGAGGCAACGACGCCCAGCGACGGATACACCTTGATGGTTAGCGAGTTCGGCGAGAAGCTCGTGCCCAGCGCGTCGGTCATCACCAGGCCGACGGTGTAGGTGCCGGCAGTCGCGTAGACGTGGCTTGGGTCCTGGGTGATCGATGCACTGCCGTCACCGAACGTCCACCAGTAGCCGAAGGGCGCGGTGCCGCCGCTCACGGAGCTGGTGAAGCCGACTGCTGCCGGGGCATCGACCGCGGCGAGGTTGGCGGTGGCGGTGGCGGCCGGCATCGCGTTCACCATGATGGAGAGCGAGCTTGACGTTGCGCTGACGCTGCGACTGTCAGTGACGGTGAGGCGGGCACTGTAAGCGCCGACGGCGCCATACGTGTGGCTTGGGTTCTGCGCGTTCGAGCTTTGCCCGTCCCCGAATGCCCACGCGAAGACATAAGGTCCGGCGCCGCCCGCAGGACTGCCGGTGAAAGCCGCCGTCAGGGAGCCGTCCCCTGCGGCACGCAGCACGGATGCCGAAACACTCAGCGCGGGCGTGACGGTGATGTCGATCGGCGTCGCGTTGCCCACTGTCTGGTTGGCGTCCTTCGCGATGAGGTTGACGGTGTAGTGGGCGTTGATGGTGTAGGTGTGGCTCGGGTTCTGACTGCTCGAGCTCTGGCCGTCACCGAAGGTCCACTGGTAGCTGAAGGGTCCGGAGCCTCCGCTTGCGTTAGCGGCGAAGGTGACCGTCAACGGCGACGGACCGGAGGTGACGCTAGCCGCGTCGGTGACCACGAGCGGCGTGGTTGTGGGTGAAGGTGAGGGCGAAGGCGATGGTGATGGTGATGGCGATGGGGACGGGGACGGAGGCGGTGGCAGCGAGGTCGGGTTGATGGCCAGGCCGTTGATCGTCTGCAGCGCGGCTACGTTGCTTGACTGCGCGGTCACGAGCTGGGCCTGGTAATCCCAGGCGAAGACCCAGTACCCGATGGCGCCGGCACCCTGCCAGTGGCTGAACTGCACCTGCACCTCGGCGGGCGTGGGCCAGCGCCAAGAACCGCTGCTGAAGTCCTGGATGATGAACTCCCAGTTCGTGACGTTCGCCGCGTGGATCTGCTGCACCGCGCTGTCGATCGCGCTGTAGTCGCAGGGACCGCTCTGGCACGGGTAGACGTCGAAGGCCAGGATGTCGACAGTACCCTTCATCGGCACGCCCGCAACCACAGGGTTGCCAACCTGGAATTGGTCGTCGGCGACCCAGGTCTTGGCGGCCGGGTCCGCGCCGTGCACGACCTGAGTGATGTGCGCGTACACAGGGGCCGCG
>VBFW01000255.1 GCA_005880525.1 Chloroflexota bacterium
GCGCAACCAGACAGCCAGCATCATCGTGATCCCGGTCAACGCCATAAGGATCGTCGCGATGCCGGTGATGAGCGGGTCGACGCCGAGGCGAAGGGAGTCGAAGATCGCCTTCGGCAGCGTCTCGAGGTCGGGACCGCCAACAAAGTTGACGAACGTCGCCTCGTCGAACGCGGCCAGGAAGGCCAGCACGAATGCGGCGAGGATCGCGGGTAGGGTCAGCCTGAACGTGATGCCGATGAGGGCGCGGGCGCGCGAGGCGCCCAGGCTCATCGCCACGAGCTCGAGGTCCGGAGGCACGCGTTTGATCCCGGCGCCGACGATGACAACCACGTAAGGCAGGGCGATCACAGAGTCGGCGAGGATGAGCCCCACCGTCGTCCCGACGATGTGGAACTGCGCGTACATGGCGTAAAGGGCGACCGCGTAGGCGACGCCGGGCAGCAGGAAGGGCGCCAGGCCGGCCAGCTCGAGGCCTTCCCGAAATGGCAGGCGCGTGCGGTTGAACGCGAACACCGCTGGCATCCCGACCAGCGTCGCCACGAGCGCGGTCGGAAAGGCGATGAACAGTGACTTGACGACGGAGCTGGTCCAGTACGGGGACTGCGCGAAAGCGACGTACTGGCGCAGCCCGAGCTGATCAGGCGGGAACTGCAGAACCGTCGCGTTGGAGAACGAGAGCATCACGACGATGACCACCGGCACGAAGAGAAAGAGGACGAGCAGCACGACGAAGCCGAACGTGATCCAGCGCAGCGCCGTGCTGATGGCCACCTGCGCCGTGCTCATGACTCCGACCTAGGCGCTGATCGCACGCCTCAACCTCTCCTTGCCGACCAGGAAGTAGCCCAGCGTCACCGAGGCGATGCCGCCGGCCAGCAGCATGAGCCCGCCGATGGACGCGTCGGCGAAGTCCGAGTAGGCAAACAGGTCCTGCTGGATGAGGGTCGCGGTGAAAGGCGAGGTCAGGCCGCCGAGCAGCACTGGCGTGAGGTAGAAGCCAAGCGCGAGGACGAAGTTGATGACCAGCGTGGCGAAGATGCCCGGCACGGCGAGCGGCAGAACCACGTCCAGGAGCGCGCGTGCGCGGGAAGCACCCAGACCCTCGGCCGCGATGATCAGGTCGGTGTCGATCGACGAGAAAGCGACGTACATCGGGAGCACTGCCAGCGGCAGCATCTGGTAGACCATGCCGGCCACCACGGCGGGCTGCGTGTACAGCAGGTGCAGCGGCTCATTGGTGAGGTGCAGGTTCAGCAGCAATGTGTTGATTACGCCGGCCCGCCCAAGCAGCGCCGTGAAGGCGTAGATCTTGACGACCGAACCCATCCAGAACGGAACGAAGATCGCCGACAGCAGCGCGAAACGCATCAGCCGGCTGCGCGCGGATCGCAGCGCCCAGGCCATCACACCCCCGGCCACCACGTCGATGAGGGTGACGATCGCCGCATCGCGGAACGTGATCTGGACGACGAACACGTTGGCGGTGTTGGAGAAGAAA
Source organism: Chloroflexota bacterium (assembly GCA_005880525.1). Lineage (GTDB taxonomy): Bacteria > Chloroflexota > Dormibacteria > Dormibacterales > Dormibacteraceae > CF-118. Next base: position 1,499 of record VBFW01000255.1, read on the forward strand.
AACCCGACGTTGCTCCAGCCCCCGGGATCGCCAAGCGCGGTCTGCACCAGCCGGATGAACGGATAGATCACATAGAAGATGAGCATCAGCAGGAACGGAGTCGCCAGGAGCAGACCGACCCACGCCGAGGGCTGCGGGCTCCAGTTGCGCCGGTTGCGCCTCCATGGAAGCGTGATGGGAAGGAGCTGGCCGGCAGTCGGTCTGGCAGCCAGCGCGCTACCGGCGCGCGCCCATGCTGCCCCTCGGCTGCCGGCCACTTGTTGTTAGCTCAGCTCCCGGTCAGGAACTGCTGGAAAGCCTTCTCCTCTTCGGTCTGGTGTTCGAAAGTCCACTCGGCATCCTCCAGCACCGGCTGGGTGTGGTTCGGCGCAAAGGGCATCGCTGCCAGCACGGTCGGCGTGAGCAGGGAGTTCACCTTCTTGTTAGGGGTGGGGTACGTCAACGCCGACGTCCATTCGGCTTGCAGGTCCGCCTTCTGAACCCACCAGTTCAGGAAGGTGAATGCCAGGTCGGCGTTGGGAGAACCCTTGGCCACGGCGAGGCCGCCCTGGGTTGGATTGGAGACGACCGAGTCGTCCCACGAGACTTGCAGATTTGGAATCTGGTGCTGAAGGGTCGTGAAGATTCTTCCGTTCCATCCGTACTCGATGCCGACTTCCTTGTTGACCAGCACCTGCTGCATCTGGCCGCCGGAAGTGAGCCATACCTGGACTTTCGGCTTGATCTTCTTCAGCTTGTTGATGGCCCTCGTGATGTCAATCGGATACAGCTTGTCTTTGCTGACTCCGTCGGCCAGCAGAGCGAACAGGAGCGTGGCGTCGGGCGTCACAGCGTCCATGGCGCGGGGACCCGGATAGCCCTGGACGTCCCAGAACTGCTGCGCGTTGGTGGGGCACTTCGAAATGATCGACGGGTTGCACGCGATCACATTGGCGGTGGCGCCATAGCAGCCGATGAAGGTGCTGGAAACGCACACCGGATCGACGTTCGCCTTGATCGTGTTGACCAGGTAGTCAGGGAAGGGGGCGAGGATGCCCTTCTTGTAGCTGATCCACGATGCGCTGTCGACGACGTCCATCTGCACCGACCCGGCGTTGGACTGGGTCTGCAAGGTCAGCTCGGGATCGTCAGACGAGACGTACTTGATGGTGACGCCGTATTCCGAGGCGAAGTGTTCCGCGAACTTCTTGGTCGCGTCGGTCCACGCGCCGCCCCATCCCTCAATGACCAGGGTTCGTCCTTTCGTCTGCGAAGGTGTGAGCGGCCCCGACGACGTGGTGGGCGTCGAGCTGCTGCCGCATGCGGTCAGAAGCATCGCCGCCACGCCAACAAACGCGAGCAGGCGAGCCGACTTCAGTGACATCGAACCTCCTCCCTTTCCAGAGCGCGTCTAACGGATCGGTGAACCAGTTGGAACTTCGATAGTTTTCGAAAGATAGTCCGAATCGAAATTGAAGTCAAGGCAGCATTCCTACCCTTTGCCTGCTCCCTCGCCGGCCTTCCGCGCGCCCACCAAAGCCACTGTGTTGCCGGGCGGCGCTTCCCCCTCGCCCATCTCGTAATGGGCCGTCGGGAGCTCCTCGAATTTGATGACGCGGCCGAGGCA
>VBFW01000256.1 GCA_005880525.1 Chloroflexota bacterium
CTCGCTGGCCGGCGCCTCGTCGCGCGGCTTGTTGGAGGCCAGCCACGAGCGGACCCCGTCGCGGAACTCCCTCTCCGACGGGCTGAGCTCGAAGTCCATGCGGCCTAAACCTTACGCGGCCAGCGCGGGCATCACGTCTGACGCCAGTAGCTCGAGCGCGTCGCGGTCGTCGAGCAGGAAGTGCTGCAGCATGAACAGGTCGACGTCGACTGCGGCGAAGCTTCGGATCTGTTCGACCACCTCGGCGGGCGTGCCGACGAATGCGCTCTTGCGCGCCACATCGAGAATCTCGTCAGGCGAGTCCCGCTTGAGCCGCGGCAGCACTTCTGCCATCTGCACCGCCCGCTGCCGGAGCTCGTCGCGGTCACGACCGACGATGTAGTTCGCCATCACCGAGGAGCGGCTCGTCGACGGGTCGCGGCCGCTCTCCCTGCACGACTCGGCGATGACCTGGCGCTTGTGCCGGTACTCGTCCGGGTCGAGGCGCGTGTAGTTCCATTCGGCGGCCTCGCGCGCCACGAGCGGAAGGTGTCTCTTCTCGCCGACGCCGCCCATCAGGATCGGGATCGTGCCGCCGCGCGGCGGCTTCGGGTTCGAAACCTCCCACGTCTTCTTGATGATGCGAACCCCCTCCTCGAGCCGATCCATGCGCCCCTTGGTCGTGAGGAACGGCACGTCGAAAACCTGGTGCTCGTTCTCATTCCATCCCGCGCCGATGCCGAATATCAAACGGCCACCGCTGAGCAGATCGACCGCGGTGGCCTGCCTCGCGAGGACGGCCGGCATGTGAAATGTCAGCGGGCTCACCATGGGGCCGAACTGGATTGTCTTCGTCCATTCGGCCGCCAGCGTGAGCGAAGTCCAGCAGTCGATGCAGTCGCGGTCGCTGGTCTCTGAACCCATCAGTGAGATGAGGTGCTCGCTGCGCCGCAACGATGCAAAGCCGAGGCGCTCCACGTCGGTGCAGATTGCGCGCCATCGCCCCCAGCTGAGGCCTTCCTGGCCTTCGATCATGATGCCGAGCTTCGTCATCCGACTCGATGCTAGCCGGAGTCAGGCTTCGACTTCGGCCATTCCGCGCAGCGCCGCGTCGATGCGCTCGGGTGATGCCCCCAGGTCATTCAGGACATGAGCCCCGATGCCTTCCCCTTCCGCGCTGAGCGCCAGCAGGATGTGGCCTGTGCCGACACGCGGGTGGGCCATGGTGCTGCAGATGTTGAACGCCATCTCGATGACCTTCTTCACGCGCGAGGTGGGAACGAAATTCGCAGTCCATTTCGGCCTGGCACCTGCGATCGCCTTGTCCACGGTCGCGCGCGCCACCGATTCCTCCACACCGAGGGCGTCGAGTATCTGGCGCGACTGGAATGCCTGCTCGGTGAAGCAGGCGAGCAGCAGATGCTCGGTGCCGATGTAGGAGAGAGTCTGGCGCTCGGCCTCCTCCTGGGCGTGCGTGAGCAGCGTCTTCGCGTGCTCGCTGAATCGCTCGAAGGGGTACATGCTCGGAGCTCGCCCGGCCTGACGCATGGCCCGGCGAATGGTCGACCACCGTGGCGCGGCCGAAAGCGCCATGCTCATCGGCCCAACGGGCTGCCAGACCTGCTCGGGCATATGCCTCTGCATCCACTCGAGGCACGCGGCCACCACTATCGAGTTGACGGGCATGCCCGTCCGGGCCGAGGCCTGGTCGAGTCGCTGGTAGACCTCATCCGTGAACCGGACAGTGGTCGCCTTGGCCATGTGATATCAATTTGATGTCACTTTGAAGTGCCTGTCAAGATCGAAGTTGAGGATCCGGCTCATGGGGATGCCGGCCCGGCTTGCCATCCAGGCCGCCATCGGGACGTATGCGAGCTCGTCCGGCGCGTGGGCGTCGCCGCTGAGGGCGAAGTCACAGCCGCACTCGAGCGCGAGCCGAGACATCTCCGGCGACAGGTCCATGCGCGCCGGGTCGCAGTCGATCTCCAGAGCCACGCCGCGTTTGGCCGCCTCCTTGAACACGAGCTCGAAGTCGTAGGTCGCGCCCTCGCGCGAACCGGGTCGGCGCCCCGTCGGGTGGCCGATCCAGTCGACATGTGGGTTCGAGACTGCGCGCAGCATGCGCTCCGTCATCGACGCCGCCTCCTGGCGGAGCTTCACGTGCGGCGACGCGATTACCACGTCGAGGATCTCCAGCACCTGGTCGGGAAGGTCGAGCGCGCCGTCCTCGAGGATGTCGACCTCGATCCCCTGCAGCAGGGTCAGGCCGTGGACTTTCTTTTGAACCTCTGCCATCTCCTGCGACTGCGCGAGCAGGCGGACGGCGTCGAGACCGTTGACGACCTTGATCCGCGGCGAGTGATCGGTGACGCCCAGGTACCGATAGCCGAGCGCCCTGGCGGCTTCGGCCATCTCGAGCATGGTGGCGCGGCCGTCGCTCCAGGTCGTGTGCGAGTGGAGGTCGCCCTGGTATTTCGTCAGGTCGATGTCGGTCTCGTCGTCTCGGGCTGGCTGCCCCGAGTCGGTCCGCAGCCGGTCGAGGTAGCGGCTGCTGCCGGTCGCTATCAGGTCAGAGAGCACCT
>VBFW01000262.1 GCA_005880525.1 Chloroflexota bacterium
CAGCGCGTCGGCGGCGACGGCCGCGGTGAGGGCCGAGTCCACGCCGCCCGACATGCCGATGAGGACCTTCTTGAAGTTCTGCTTGTGCACGTAATCGTGTATACCGAGCACGACGGCGGTGTAGATCTCAGCGGCGCCTTCGAGCGGCTCCGCCATGCGGCGCTCGATCGCGCCGCGCTTGGCGGATAGGGCGCCCTCCAGGACAATGTCGGTGACCTCCAGCTCCAGCCTCGCCGCGCCTTCGGCCTCGTGCCGGATCTTCTCGAGCGGCCGGTGGAACGGCACCGAGCCGGCGTTGATGTCGCACAGCAGCAGCTCCTCCGCGAAGGACGAGGCATGCGCGAGCATCTCGCCGCGAGGCCCGAACACCACGCTGTTGCCGTCGAAGACCAGCTCGTCCTGCCCGCCCACCGTGTTGACGTAGGCGACGAACGCGCCGTAGTCGGAGGCGCGCTCCGCGACCATCTTCTCCCGCTCCACGCGCTTGCCTGCGTGGTACGGAGAGCCGTTGATGTTGATCAGGACCTCGGCGCCATGGTCGGCCTGCCATGCCATCGGGCCCGCCGGGTACCAGCAGTCTTCGCAGATGCTGACCGAGATCCGGATGCCTGCGATCTCGAAGATCGGGCAGCGGTGACCAACCGCGAAGTAGCGCTCCTCGTCGAAGACGCCGTAGTTGGGCAGGAAGACCTTGTGATAGACCGCCTTCAGCTCTTTGTCGTGGATGAAGGCCGCGGCGTTGAAGATCTCGCCGTCGTCGTCGACAAATCCGACCACCGCCGAGATTCCCGCCGTGGCGGCGACCACAGACTCGAGCTGCTTCAAGTTGTCGCGTACGAAGCTGGGCTTGAGGACCAGGTCCTCCGGTGGGTAGCCCGTGAGCGCCAGCTCGGGGAAGCACACCACGTCGGCGCCCTTTTCGCGCGCCTCCTTGATGCGGTCGGTGATCAGCTTGGCATTGCCGTCGAGATCGCCCACGATGGGGTTGACCTGGGCCAGCGCGACCCGCAGTACCCGCTCCATCGAGCTCAATTCTGAGGTTCCCCTCCCCACCATGTGGGGAGGCCGGGTGTGTGTGGCTGCATTCACCTCCCCACCATGTGGGGAGGTCGGGTGGGGATGTCCACTTACCATTGCCGTTGATGCCCTTCTTCGAACGACTGCGCGCGCTCTCCAGAGAGCGCCGGACGATGCTTTGCGTCGGGCTGGACCCCGACCCTGAGCGAATCGACGGGGCTGCCGCAGGGGCTCTGCGCCACTGCCGCGAGGTGGCCCGCCAGACCGAGGAACACGCCTGCTGCTTCAAGCCGAACAGCGCGTTCTGGGAGCAGTACGGGCCCGACGGCTGGAAGGCGCTGATCGAGCTCCACGAGGAATTCGCAGAGACGCCGTTCCTGCTGGACGCGAAGCGGGGCGACATGGGCAACACGATGAAGGCTTACGCGCACGCGGTCTTCTCGACGCTGGCGATGGACGCGGCGACCGTGAGCCCCTACTTCGGCATGGACTCGCTGGAGGAGTTCACTCGATACGAAGACCGCGGCGTGTACGTCGTGTGCCGCAGCTCGAACCCGGGCGCCGAGGACCTGCAGCATCTCGATGCCGACGGCGCTCCGCTGTTCCTGCGCGTCGCGGATATGGCCGAGCGCGCCAACGGCCACGGCAACGTTGGCCTGGTCGTCGGTGCGACGGCACCGTCCGCGGTCGTCGACGTGCGCAAGGCTTCGACGCTTCCGTTTCTCATTCCGGGGATTGGCGCGCAGGGTGGCGACGTCTCGGCCTCGGTGCGAGCGGCTTGGAACGGCGATCCGGCCTCGTGCCTCATCTCGGTGAGCCGCGCGATCCTCTTCGACCGCAATCCATCGCGCGCAGCGGCCGGCATACGCGCGGAGATCAACGCGGTCATCGGCAAGCTGATATGAGCGGAGTCCGCCGGTCGAGCTGGCTCTGGCGGTCGGCAGTCGCGGCGCCACTCGCCAAGGGCGTGCTGTGCGGAGTCGTGGGTGTTGCAGCGCTCGCCCTTTCGTTATCGAACGATGGCCACGAAGCCCTGCTGGGCACCCTGTTGTTCTCATCCTCCTTCGCGTTGATGGGAGCGTCGGCCGGATATCTCGCGGCGGCATTCCTGGTTGGGGGGACGGGGCCGGGATGGGTTGGCGCCGGAGCGCTGCTCGATGGGATGCTCACTTTCGTAATCGTTTTGGCATTGATCTGGGTCGGGCTGATCTCCGGGCTAGAGGTTGCCGGTGGTTACGAGGCAGCTCTGGGGCCACTTGCAATTGCCATCGCCATCGCGGTCATCTGGATGGCGGCCCTCATTCCGGTCGCGGCGGTTTCGGTCCGGACGCGGCGGTCAAGCCGATGAACGAGCAGCGCCACAAGGCCCGACTCGTCCTCACCGGGCACATCATCGACTCGATGATCCTGCCCCAGGTGATGGACCTGGTCATGGACCTCGGCGGGAACTTCACCATCGAGGAGCTGCGCGTCGGCCAGCACAAGACCGACACGTCCTACTGCCGCATGGAGGTGGTCGCGTCCACCGCCGACCAGCTCGACAGGATCGTGAAAGGAGCCCGCGCGCTGGGCGCAGCCTCCGAGTCCGAGCGGCCGGCGCGGCTCGAGCGCGTCATCAAAGAAGGCGTGTTCCCCGAAGGCTTCTACTCAACGAGCAACCTGCCCACAGAGGTTTTCCTCGACGGAACGTGGATCCCCGTCGAGAGCATCGAGATGGACGCGGCCATCGCCGTCGACCGGCGTGCCAGGCAGGCGCGCTGCATCGTGTTCCAGGGCGCGAGCCTGGGCACCGAGGTCGTGGTCGGCTACGAGGGAGTGCGCGTGACACCGCTCGAGCGATCACGCAAGACCGAGATCTTCAGCTTCATGGCGAGCGAGGTCTCGGCCGAGAAGCCGAAGAAGGTGCTCATCGGGGCGATCGCGGCGGAGATGAAGAAC
>VBFW01000263.1 GCA_005880525.1 Chloroflexota bacterium
TCGCCCTCGGCCACCTTTTCGCTGAGGCCGGATCCGAGCCTCACGTCCTCGTCGTTGAGGTATACGTTCACGAACTGGCGGAGGTCGCCCTTCTCGTCGAGCAGCCTGTCCCGGAAGCCCGGGTACCGCTCGTCGAGCGCCACGATCGCCGACCCCAGGTCGGCCCCACTGACCTCGACCGTGATCTCGCCGTTAGACAGCCGCCGAAGCGGCCCGGGAATACGAAATCGTGCCATCGCCTACAGATTCACCTTTTCGCGAAACGACTTGAGCGTCGGATCTATTTCCACCCTACGCCCGTGCCCGTTCGCCGACGCGAGCACATCAGCGGTCTTCAGGCCGTGGCCGGTGACATAGGCGACCACGGTTTCGTCACCTCGCCACCGGCCTGCGCGCGCCAGCTTCGTAAGGACGCCGATGGTCACCCCGCCGGCCGTCTCCGTGAAGATGCCCTCGGTGCGCGCAAGCAGGCGCATCGCGTCGACGATCTCCTCTTCGGTGACCGCCTCGACCACGCCGCCCGTCTCGAGCGCGATGCGGTTCACGTAGATGCCATCGGACGGATTGCCGATGGCGATCGAGCGCGCGATGGTGTTCGGCCTGACCGGCAGCACCTTCTCTGGCTCGTCCGACTTGAAGGCGTTGTAAACGGGTGAACAGCCGAGGGCCTGCGCGCCTGTCAGGGCGGGCACGCGGTCGCCGCGCACGAGCCCGAAGTCGATCAGCTCGCGCACCGCCTGCCTGTGCCTCACGAACTGGCAGCCGCTGGCGACAGGGATGATGATCTCGTCAGGCAGCTTCCAGCCCAGCTGCTCGGCGGTTTCGAACGTCAGCGTCTTCGAGCCTTCTGCGTAGAAGGGCCGGATGTTGATGTTGCAGAAGGCCCACGGCGTCGACTCGACGAGCTGGCTGCAGAGTCGGTTCACGTCGTCATATGTGCCCCGCACCGCGACGAGGTTTGGATCGAACACGCCGATGCTCACGACCTTTTGCGGCTCGAGGTCGACAGGGATGAACACGAAGCACTCGAGGCCGGCCCGCGCCGAGTACGCGGCCACGGCGTTGGCAAGGTTTCCAGTCGACGCGCACGCCATCGTCTCGAAACCCTGCGAGCGCGCCCAGCTGATCGCGACCGATACCACGCGGTCCTTGAACGAGTTGGTCGGGTTCATGCTGTCGTTCTTCAGGTACAGATTGCGCAGACCGAGCTCATGGCCCAGGCGGTCGGCCTTGACCAGCGGGGTGAACCCCTCCCCCAGCGTCACTACCGGCGTCGAATCCTCCACCGGAAGCAGGTCGCGGTAGCGCCAGATCGACTTCGGCCCTGACTCGATGCGCTCCCTGGTGACGATCTTCTTCAGCGACGCGTAGTCGTAGACGGCATCGAGCGGACCGAAGCACATCTCGCAGACGTGCGTGGCCTGCAGCGGGTACTCGGCACCACATTCACGACAACGAAGTCCAAGGAGCTTGGGCACGGGCTCAGTTTAGAGAGGGCGCGCCTGCCGGGCCCGCAAGAACGATTTGTATACAAACGCGGGTTATTTCGGATTTGAGACCCGCCGCTGTATACAAAACCGTTGGCTTTAGCCTGCTCTTATCTCCAGCCACCAGCTCATGACCTGCCCAGGCGCGAGCATTGGCGGTGGCTCATCGGAATCCGGGCGATCGCCGCCTCCAGTCGCGGGCTCGATCGCGACCTGCCGGTAGCCGCCGAGATCGCCGTTGCAGATCCAGATCCCGCAGTAAGGCGTCGCCTCGCGGTCCCACGCGATCTCTATTGCCTGTCCGCCCCGCCATCGCAGGCCCGCATGGTCGATCTCGCCACGCGGCATGAAGAATTTGCCGCTTTTGCCCTCGGCAAAGCCCATGAGTCGCGCACCGATGTCGATCTCCATCCCCGCCTCGTAACGGAAGAGCGGATGCGCGCACCAGTAGCTCACCGTGATCCGGCAGCGACCCGGTCGCCTCGACGGTGGGGACCATCTCGTCCCATCCCCACGCACCACCATCGACGAACCCGTCCGCGGTAGGCTGGTCGACTCCAATGCCCTGGTCGAGGAGCTCAATGCCGTCGAGGCGAAGCGACGTGATGCGCCCACCGCGCTCCGGCCGGATCTCCATGACCCATCGCTTCGAGCTGAGCATCATCGCCGCCACGATGCTAGCCGCCGTCGCACTCGGGGCCTGCAGTCCCGCAAGCGCGCACCGGGTGGCATCGAGTCCCACGCCCGTCGCCGCGGTCGAGCCGGACACATCGCCGAGCCCCGCGCCGGCGCCCTCTCACGTTTTTGTGGTCGTGATGGAGAACCGCAGCTACGAGCAGGCTCTCGCGGGCGGCTACACCGCGCAGCTGGCCGCGAAGTACGGCGTCGCCACCAACTATCACGGCGTGTCGCACCCCAGCCTCCCCAACTACCTGGCGATGACGTCGGGAAGCACGTGGGGCGTTACCGATGACGGCTATCACGCGCTGCCGGCGTCGGGGTTGGGGCAGCAGCTCACGCAGGCCGGGATCCCCTGGCGCGCATACATGGAGGGCATGTCGCGCACATGCTTCGCGAGCCCGTATCCGTACGCGCTCAAGCACAACCCTTTCCCGTACTACGGCGGCAAGTGCCCCGCCGAGGTGGTGCCGTTCAGCAGCCGCCTTCCAGGAGAACGGCGCGCTCTTCATCACGTGGGACGAGGGCTATGACAGCGCTAACCGCGTCCTGATGCTCGTCATCCGGCCGGGAGGCGTGCACCAGGAATCGAGCGCCTATCACGACCACTACTCACTGCTTGCGACCATCGAGGACCGGCTGGGCGTGCCGCGCCTGGGTCAGGCCGCGAGGGCGAGCTCGCTGCGTGAGCTGCTGGTCAGCGGCTCGGCGTCGTAGCCGAGGTCCACTGCATCTCTCGGCGCAGCTCCATCGTCGACGTCGTCACCTCGCGCAGCCGATCCTCGTCCACCGTCACCCCGAGGCCGGGTCCCGTGGGCACGCCCAGCCGGCCTCCGTGCAGGACGAAGGGCTCGGTGACGATGTCCCGGTGGTAGTAGCGGTCGGACGCTGAGGTGTCGCCGGGCAACGTGAAGTTCGACATCGCCGCCATCGCCACGTTGCCCGCGCGGCCGATACCGGTTTCGAGCATGCCGCCCATCCATACAGGGATCGAATGTGACGCGCACAGGTCGTGGATGCGCCGCGCCTCCAGGTAACCGCCCACGCGCCCCGGCTTGATGTTGATGATCCGGCCCGCGTGCAGCTCGATCGCATCGGCGGCCGCCTGCAGCGAGTGGATCGACTCGTCGAGGCAGATCGGCGTGCCTACGATCTCGGCCATCTGCGCGTGCGCGAGCACCTGGTCCTCAGGCATCGGCTGCTCGATGAGAAGCAGGTCGTAAGCGTCCAGCTCGGCGAGGTGCATCGCGTCGGAGAGCCTGTACGCGGTGTTGGCGTCGACCTGCAAAGGCACATCACCGAACCGCTCGCGCACCGCGCGCACAGGCTCGATGTCCCATCCAGGCTTGATCTTCAGCTTGATGCGCCGGTAGCCCTGGTCGAGAAAGCCGCCGACCGTGCGGAGCAGGTCGGGAATGGTGCGGTGGATTCCGACCGACACTCCGCAGTCGACCTCGGCGCGCACAGCGCCGAAGTACTTGCCGAACGATTCGCCACGCGCGCGCAGCTGCGCATCGAGGATCGCCATCTCGATGGCCGCCTTCGCCATCTGGTGGCCGTGCACGTGGCGCAGAAGCCCGAAGACGTCCTCGGCTTTCAGATCCTCGCGAGCGACCAGTCGAGGCAGCAGGTGATGCTTCAACACGTGCTGCGCGCCGTCGACGTACTCGGGTGAATAGGTGGGCTCCTCACCCGCTACACACTCGCCCCATCCCTCGCCTTCCGAGGTGATCGCCTTCACCAGCAGGATGTCGCGATCTGACTGCACGCCGAACGAGGTTTCGAACGGCGCCACGAGCGGGATGCCGATGCGAATGAGCTCGACGGCCTCCAGCCTCATGCGGCCTAGCCTACAGGCGCGAGCGAGCTCAGCCGCTCAGCCTCGTCGTCGGTCAGCTCGACGTCCGCGGCCGCTACGTTCTCCTCGACCTGCTTCACGCTGGACGCGCCCGGGATGGCCACGACGTTGGGCTTTCGGATCAGCCAGGCCAGCGCCACCTGCGCCGGCGTGGCACCGCGCTTCAACGCGATCTCGCGAAGGGCTTCCACGAGCGGCCCCGCCCGCGCGCGGCCGGCCGCACGAAAGTTGCTCCGGAAGCGCCTGAAGTTTCGCGGGGGCGCCTCCTGGTACTTGCCTGAGAGCAGGCCCTGCCCGAGCGGGCTGTACGCGATCACGATCCGCCCTTCCCTCTGAGCCCACGGCACCATGTCGTGGTCGGGTTCACGGTGGACGAGGCTGAACAGCACCTGGTTGGACAGCACGGGTCCGCCGAGCGCCCGCTCCGCGTCCTGCCACTGCTTGAGCGAGAAGTTGCTGACGCCGATGTGCCCGACCAGCCCGGACTCGACGAGCCGCTTCATGCGCGGCATGGTCGCGCCCGCCGGAAATAGGGGGCTCGGCCAGTGCTGCTGGTACAGGGCGATGTGATCGACGCCGAGACGCCGTGCGCTGGATCGAGCGCGGGACCCGACCTGCAGTGGCAGGCCGATCGGGAAAATCTTCGTGGCGAGGAACACTCGCTCGCGGCGATCCCGGATCGCCTCGCCCACGATTCGCTCGGACCGCCCCTGGCCGTAGATCTCCGCGGTGTCGACCAGGTTGACGCCGAGTTCGAGCGCACGATGGACTATCGCCTTCGCGTCCTCGCTCGCATAGCGGCTGCCGTAGCCCCACTCCATCGAGCCGAACTGCCACGTTCCGAGGCCGATCGACGAGACGCGCGTGCCGCTCGCTTCAACGAACTTCACTGCACCAGCCTGTCGTAAACGATCTGCGACCACGACTCCATTCCGAGGTAGAAGATGCGCATCTCGTTGAGCGTCAGCATCTCGCCTGCGAGCTTGTCGGTTTCGCGGATCGCGATGTTGTCGGTATCGCCCTCGACGAGAAACACGACGCCGAGGTGCACGCGCGAGACCGGAGACGAGTCGTCATTGAGCAGGCCGAGCAGCGTGGCGTCGAAGCTACCTTCGTACACGACCTCCTCCTCCCACTCGCGCTTCAGCCCGTCCGCGATCGGGTCGCCGCCGCTGAGGTCGCCCGGGTTGATGTGGCCGCCGATGCCCAGCGAGTAGAGCTTGCGCAGGCGGCGCTCACTCGAGCGCCGGAGCCGCTCGGTGAGGAAGTAGCGGTCCTGATGGCGGAAGAGGACGAAAGGGATGACCTGCGGCTCGCAGGGGTCGCTCTCCGCCTCGGCTCGCGGCCGGAAGCGGTAGCCCTGGCGGATCCGGTCGACCAGCTCCTCCAGCCCCTGCTCGCGAAAGCCCATCCACTCGCCGTCCGGGAACAGCAGTTCGCGAGGCACGACCAGGACGTCTTCGCGCGCCATCCCGTCGAGTGTACGTCCGAGCGGCCCGCTCGAACGCCCCGGCTACTCGGCCTTGTGGACCTGTCCCTTGCCGTGGCCCTTGCCGTAGGCGTGGCCATCGCCGGACCC
>VBFW01000264.1 GCA_005880525.1 Chloroflexota bacterium
ATCCGGTCGCGGATCTCGACGTAACCGTCGGGGTGCACGACCGCGGCGTCGCCGGTGTGGAACCACCCGTCGCCCATCACCTTCTCCGTCGCCTCGGGGTCGCGGTAGTAGCCCTGCAGGACGACGTTGCCGCGGAAGACGATCTCGCCCATCTGCTCGCCGTCCGCCGGCACGTCTTGGCCGTCGCCGTCCACCACGCGCATCTCGCCCGCGCCGATCATCTCGACGCCGGTCTTGGCTTTGACCACGGCTCGCTCGGCCGGCGACAGCTTCGCGTGCTCGGGACGCGGCTCGCAGATGGTCAGGAAAGGCGAGGTCTCGGTCAGTCCGTACACCTGGGTCACGTTCCACCCGAACTCGCCCTCGAGGCGCTCGATGGTCGCCGCGGCCGGCGGCGCGCCGGCTGTGATCACCTGCACGCCCTTGGGCACATCGCCGCGCGCGCTCGCGGGCGCGTTGGCCAGCGATATCAGCACGGTTGGTGCGGCGCACAGCCAGCCCACGCGCTCAGAGCGCACCAGGTCGAAGACACGCGCCGGCTCGACCTTGGGCAGGCAGATGTGCCGCCCGCCCGCGGCGGTGATGATCCACACGAACGTCCAGCCGTTGGCATGGAACATGGGCAGCGTCCACAGGTACGTGTCGTCCACGGTGATGTGGAAATGGACGAGGGTGTCCATCACGTTCATCCAGGCGTTGCGGTGAGTGATCATCACGCCCTTCGGACGCGCTGTGGTGCCGCTGGTGTAGTTGAGCGCGAGCAGGTCGTTCTCGGCGATGTCCGGCCGGTCAAACCGAGGGCCTGACTTCGCAAGCAGCGATTCGTATTCCTGCCAGCCCTTGCGTCCGCCGGCGCTCCCCAGGCTGATGAATTGCTCGACACCGGTCAGCCGGCCTCGAACGCCGTCCACGACGTCGAGGTAGTCCGGGTGCACGCACAGGACCTTGGCGCCGGAATGCGACGTTATGTAGACGAAGTCGTCGGCCGTCAGGCGGTAGTTGATTGGCACCAGAACCGCGCCGGTCTGCGGCACCGCGTAGAAGGACTCGAGCTGCTCGTGAGTGTTCGGCGCGATGTACGCGACCCTGTCGCCTTTGCTCACGCCCATCGACTGGAGCGCCGCCGACCATCGGTCGCATCGCTCGAAGAACTGCTCGTACGTCAGGCGCAGGTTGCCGTCGACGACTGCTTCCCGATGGCCATAGAGCTTGCGCGAGCGGCGGCCGAACTCGAGCGGCGTGAGCGGAGTCTCCATGCGGCCCTCCTTCCTAAGAGTTGAGCATCATCGCGAAGTCAGCCTGTTTGATCCCACCGACGAACGTCCCGTGCTGCCCCGCCTCGAGCTCGACCGAGCGCTCGTAGACGAACGCGTACACATTGTCCAGGTTCCAGTCGCCGTAGCCCTGCATGCGCAACCCGACGCGCAGGCCGTCGTCGCCGCGACCCCGCGTGTAGAGGTCGGTCGCGCGTGCGTAGATCGCCTTGAGAATGTCCAGCTGCATGGTCAGCTCGGCGATGGTGCTAGCGTCGCCTTCCGCCTCTACGAGCTGCTCGAGCTGGCGCTCGAGGTCGGCGATCTCCTTTTGGTAGTCGTCCACGTCGACCCTTTGAAGAAGAGTCTAAGGCCCCCACCCTAACCCTCTGCCCCGGAGGGGGAGGGGACAATCCCTAGTGGATCAGGGAGTGGGACGCGACCCCGGCCGCGATCAGGATCGCGATGATGTTGATGACCTTGATCATCGGGTTGATCGCGGGCCCGGCCGTGTCCTTGTTGGGATCGCCGACCGTGTCGCCGGTGACCGACGCCTTGTGAGCCTCTGAGCCCTTGCCGCCGAGGTGGCCTTCCTCGATGTACTTCTTGGCGTTGTCCCAGGCTGCGCCGCCGCTGGTCATCTGCAGTGCCAGGAAAAGCCCGGTGATGATGGCGCCGAGCAACATTCCACCCAGCGCGCGCGGGCCGAGGATGAAGCCGACGGCCAGCGGGGCCAGAACCGGGATGATGCCGGGCAGGATCATCTCGCGCTGCGCCGCCGCCGTGACGATGCGCACGGCCGTCCCGTACTCCGGCTTGGCGGTTCCTTCCATGATTCCCTTGATCTCGCGGAACTGGCGGCGGACCTCCTGGACGACCAGTCCGCCCGCACGCCCGACGGCCAGCATGGCGAGCGACCCGAACAGGAACGGCAGGATGCCGCCGAGGAAGAGGCCGACGATCACGAACGGGTCCGAGAGCGAGAACACGGTCGTGTGGCCGGAGCGCGTCAGCTCCTGCGTGTAGGAGGCGAAGAGCACCAGCGCCGCAAGGCCCGCGGAGCCGATCGCGTAGCCCTTGGTCACGGCCTTCGTCGTGTTGCCGACCGCATCCAGCGGATCGGTGACGTTGCGCACCTCTTCGGGCAGCTTCGCCATCTCCGCGATGCCACCAGCGTTGTCAGTGATCGGGCCGTAGGAGTCGATCGCGACGATGATGCCGGTCATCGAAAGCATCGCGGTCGCCGCGATGGCGATGCCGTACAGGCCCGCCAGGCTGTAGCTGAGCAGGATGCCGACGCCGATCACCGTGACCGGCAGCGCGGTCGCCATCATGCCGATCGCCTGCCCCGCGATGATGTTGGTCGCGTGACCGGTCACCGACGCATTTGCAATCAGGTGCACCGGCCAGTAGCGCGTCTCGGTGAAGAACTCGGTGATGGCGACGATGAGCACCGTCGTCACAACTCCGATGAGCCCTGCCAGGAAGAGGTT
>VBFW01000265.1 GCA_005880525.1 Chloroflexota bacterium
TGAGGCCCAGATCTTGGTGTCCTCCAGAGCGCGCTTGCGGTCGGTGTCGAACGAGACCTTGACCTCGATCATCCTGTCCAGCTCATTGGCATCGCGGCCTGATTCCTTCGCACCATCGCTGAAGGATGGGAGCAGCTGCTCCGAGTACAGCTCCATTCCCTTGCCCGAGGTGCAGATGAGGCCGTCGCCCGCGCGGCCCGCGAACTTCGCCACCTGGGGGCCGCCTGCGCCGACGTATATCGGAACGGTCTCGGACGGCCGGTCATAGATCTTCGCCTTGCGCGTGTGGTAGTACTCGCCGTCGAACGTGACCACGTCTTCTTCGGCGAGGAGCCGGCGGATGAGCTGCACCGCCTCGCGGAGGCGCGCGAACCGCTCACGGTTATCGGGCCACTGGATGCCGAGCGCACCCTCATTCAGGTGCTCGCCGGAACCCACGCCCAGGATGATGCGGCCGGGGAACAGCGCTCCGAGCGTGCCGAATGCCTGCGCGACGATCGCGGGGTGGTACCGAAACGTGGGCGTGAGGACTGAGGTGCCGAGCAACACGCGTGAGGTTCGCTCGCCGGCCGCGCCGAGCCATGCGAGGGCAAATGGGGCGTGGCCGTCGGAGAAGCGCCAGGGCTGGAAGTGGTCGCTGACGAACACCGAGTCGAAGCCGTTCTGCTCCGCCGCGATGGCAAAGTCCAGGAGCTCGCGCGGCCCGAACTGCTCGGCCGACGCCTTGTAACCCAGGCGAAGGGGTGGTTTCACGAGCGGCGGCTGTAGCGCTTCCAGCTGAACGCGATTCCGCTGATCGCCGCGGCGACGAGCACCACCACGAGCGCGATCAGGCTGTGGCTGTCAAAGTTCGCGATGCCAGAAGCCGTCAGCAGGACGACGATGCCGACGCCCAGGACCATCATCAGGACAAGCACGATCGCGCGGTGGAGCTTCATTGGGAGTGCTCCGGGTTAGCTTAGCGGCGATGGGTAAAGCGAAAGTTCTGCGCCTGGGCACAGTCACGTCGACTCAGGACGTCGCCCGGGACCTGCCCATCGGGTCGATCGTCATCGCCGACCGCCAGACTGCCGGCCGCGGACGGGGCGATCACCGATGGGAGGCGCCGCTCGGCACGGCGTTGCTCGTCTCGTTCGTGCTCGAGCCAAGCCCTCTGTTGAGCATCGCAGCCGGCGTCGCCGCGGCCGAGGCGTGCGGCCCGAGCGTCAGGTTGAAGTGGCCGAACGACCTCGTTGTGGATGGCGGCTTGAAGCTCGGCGGCATCCTGGTCGAGAACACCGGCGGCAAAGCCGTCTGCGGCATCGGCATCAACCTGCAGTGGGCGCCGGAGGGCGCGGCCAGGCTCGACCAGCCGCGCGACGAAGTCATGGACAGGCTGCGCGACAAGATCGAGCAGTGGACCGACGTTCCGGACGAGGTCGTGCTGGCGCGCTGGCGGCAACTCTCGGATACGCTCGGTCGCCGGGTACGCGTCGAGTTCTCTGGTCAGGCGATCGAAGGCGTGGCGCAGGACATCGGGCCGAAGGGTGAGCTCATGGTCGACGGCAAGCCTGTGGTCGCGGGCAGCCTCACGCTGCTATGAGCGAGGCGATGTGCGGCAGCACCTCGCCCGAACGGCCGTGGATCACCACGCTGGCAAACCTGTCGAATGGCGTGGCCTCGGCGTTGACCACGACCATCCGGGCACCTGCGCGCAGGGCGGCAAGGGGCACGTCCGCGGCCGGATAGACGACGAGCGAAGAGCCCACCACCAGGATCACGTCGGCCTGGCCCGCCAGCTCGAACGCCTCGTGGAGCGCCGTGGCCGGCATCGCTTCGCCGAAGAGCACGACTGTTGGCTTGAGGAAGGTGCTGCCGCAGCTCTGGCAGCGAGGTGGCATCTCGACGTCGAGCCTCGCCTGCACCCGAGCGCCACATGACCAGCGTTCGGCCTGGCCGCGAGCGCCACGCGACCCCGTTCCCTGGACACCTGCCAGTACGACGCTGGATCGGCCATGAAACTGTCGATCGACGAGACCTTCACGGGGTCGTACTTCGTCCATAGGCCACCCTCGCCCCGAAACGTCGGAATGCCGCTCTCGGCGGACACCCCGGCGCCGGTCATCGCGATCGCACGCGTGGCCGATGCGAGGAGGTCGGCCGCCCGCTCGATGCTCACGCAAACACCGACTGCGTCGTATACAGCTGCCGCTTCGCGGTGTACGCGGTCATGGCGGCATCGGTGGGCATCGGCACCCAAGGTGAGCCTTTCTCTTCGCGGATCGCCGTCACCCTGAAGATGCGGAAAGTCTCCGCCGTCTTGCCCTTGAGCTGGAGGCCGGGCAGCTCATCGACCGCGATGTAGTCAGCGCAGTCCTGGTACGTCGGCCATCCGACCAGCACGTCGAATGCAGGAGCCGCGCCGCAGAAGCGCGCGGCTGTGTTGACCGTGTCGCCGAGCGCGGTGTACTGCAGGCGGTCCTTGCTGCCCATGTTGCCTACGACTGCCGGACCGGTGTTGATGCCGACGCCCCAGCTGATCGGCGGCAAGCCCTTGGCCGCAAGGTGCCGCTGCACCACCGACGCCTGATTGATGAGGTCATAGGCGCACCGCACCGCCCACAGGGCGTGCTGTGGCTGGTGGGTCGGTGCATTCCAGATGGCCACGATCTCGTCGCCCACGTACTTGTCGATGGTCCCGTCCCATTTCAGGATCAGTGAGCTCATCTCGTTCAGGTATTCCTGGATCACTGCCAGCACGTCTTCGGCGGACATCGCCTCTGACATCGCCGTGAAGCCGCGGATGTCAACGAACATCAAGGTGAGCTCGCGGCGCTCGCCCTTCGAGGTCACATCTTTGATAGAACGCGAGTCAGCGAGCTGCCGTGAGATCCGCGGGTCGACGTACTGGCCGAAGATGCGCTCGACCTTTCGCCGCTCGCGTTCGACCAGCACGTAGCGCGCTCCGAGCGAGAACGATGCCGCGAGCACTATCGCGATCGGCGCGTAGAGCGGATCTACGAGCAGGTCGCGCTGGGCGAGCACGATCGCCGCGACGTAATAGAGCCCGAGCAGATCAACGGTGCCGATGATCGCCGCGCGAAAACCCAGACCGTAGACCGCGAGGCCGACGATCAGGGCGAGCAGAAGTGACACACCGATGGTCCAGCTGCGCGGCTCGACAGTTATGTAGCGATCCTGCAGAACGGTCGCCATCGCATCGGCCATGATCCTGTAGCCGTAGTTCTGGTTGTCGAGCATGCACTGAGGCCGCGTGGTCGGGCAGAAGCTCGAGTCGTGCTTGAAGACCACCGGCTGCGAGTAGACGTCGCCGGCGTCGATGAGCTTGGTGCCGACGACCACGATGTGGTCCTTGATCTGCTCGGGGTGCGGGCAGGCAGTGTTGAAAGCGTCGATGTAAGCGCAGGTCGGGCTGCCGCCGAGCGAGTAGTTGATGAGCATCTGACCATTGACCAGTGGGATCCGATGCTTGCCGAACTGGGCCGCGTCGCCGTTGACATCGATCGGATCCTGGTTCTTCTCAGCAATGCGCAGCGCAGCCACAAAAGCGCTCTCATGCGCTTCGTTCTGATCACACGTCGACTTGACCTGCAGCGACATTGCCCTGATCGCGTTTGCCGGATCCGGACTCGCAAAGCCCAGATCGGCGACGGGCTCGCCCACCTCAAGCGCGTCGATCGGCCCATCGCTCGACGTGCATACCAGCACCACGTTTCCGGCGTCCTTGATCGCCTGGGCCAGCAGCCCGTCCGTCCTGGCTTTCTCGAACGCCTGCTGGGTGATGACATTCGGCGGAGGCGGCAGCAGCTCGGGGTCGATGGTGCTGTGGTTGAGCACCACGTCGAACAGGATCACCTTCGGGTGCAGGCTGGCCAGATAGTTGATGACTTTGGCGTGATAGCCGTTGTCCCACGGATAAGCGCCGAGGTGGTCCTTTGATCTGGCATCGATCGCGACCAGGGTGATTCCGTTGTCAGGAGGAGGAGCCGGAAACAGTCGATCTTGAGCCGCGAAGAATGGGCCGTCGAGAATTCCGGTTTGTAGTACTCCGATGACCAGCAAACCGGCAGCCACGCCGGCAACCGCTGAACGCCACGCCGAGCGCCAGTCGCCGACTCGCTCCCGGACCATGCGCCGGTATCTTAGGCACGGTGGGGTTGAGCGTCCTCGAGTCTAGAAGGGCGCTGACCCTCTACGTGGCGGCGGGCGCCGCGTTTGCCGCCATCGCCGCGCGCGGCCTTCTCGTGCCTCTGTACGCACACGACCTCGGCGCCT
>VBFW01000266.1 GCA_005880525.1 Chloroflexota bacterium
CATCACCATGGTCGATCTGCTTGTCGATGATCGGCTCGCCGTTGACGAGCGTGCCGTTCGTGCTGCCCAGGTCGCTGACCCAGTAAGCACCCCCGCGCACCTCGATCCTGCAGTGATGGCCGGAGGTTGCGGGGTCGCCGATGATGATGTCGTTGTCGGGCGCGCGGCCCACCGTCGCCGACGAGTCCGCGATCCCGACCACGCGGCGCGCGAACGGACCGGTCTCGAACGTGAGCTTCGCGGCCGGCTCGCCCTGGGCTGACGGGTCCGGCTGCAGGGCGTGCAGCGCGAGCGTCTCCTTGGTCGCATTGGCCTGAGGCGGCGACCACGCGGGCATGATCGAGGTCGCGGCCTCCGCCCCGTCCCCGTCGAACGACGGCTCGGGTCGAGCCGCGGCCGGAGCGGACGATCCCGGCCAGGCCACGATGGTCGAACCGCTCGAGGGCTGCGGAGGCGGCGCTGTGGGCGCGATCGGGCCCGGCTCGGGAGCCGGCGCAGGCTCGGGCGCCGCGTTCCAGGTCGAAGGCGCCGCCTCGGCCGCGGGTTCCTGGTCCCAGGTCGAACCAGGCGCCCCCGCCGGCGGTCCCTCCCATGTCGGGGCTGCTGCGGCCGCGGGCTCCTCATGCCACGCCGGGGCGACCGGCGGCGGCTCAGGCACCGGCGCTTCGCCCCAGGTCGGCTCCGCGGGAGCGGGAGCGGGCTCGGACGGCGCGGACGGCTCAGACTGCGCGGCAGCGGCTGGATACGCGACGTGCATCGTCTCCTCTTCGGGCGACGGCTGCGGTTCGACCGGCAGAGTCGTCACGACCTGCGTGTCCGCCAGAGCCTCGGGTTCTTCCGCCACGACCGGCTCGGGCGGAGCTTCGGGCGCCGCCATCTCCGGCGTCTCGATCGCGACGGTCTCGGCGACAGGCTCCAGCTCCGGCTCGGGTGCGGGTTCAGGTTCGGGGGCCTGCGATTCGGCGACGACCACCGGCTCGGATTCGGCCGCCTCCTCCGCCGTTGGCGCGGGCAGCTCGAACGGCTCGGCCTCGGGCTCCGGCTCGGGAGCAGGTTCAGACTCGACTGCAGCCTGGGCGACCGGCTCCGGCTCGGGCTCGGGCTCCAGCGCAGGCTGCTCCTCCATCGCGGGCGCCGGCGGCACCGTCGCGGCGACGCCCGCGGGGCGCTCGGCCGTCTGCGTGCCCAGGAAGCGCTCGAACCAGGCGGCGATGCGGCGCAGCCGCTCGACTCGCCTGTCCGGACGTCCGCTGCGCGAGACGTCGTGCGACTCTTCAGGGAACCGCACCAGCTCGGCGGTCTGGCCGAGCAGGCGCAGAGCGCCGAAAAGCTCCTCGGACTGCGAGATCGCGCAGCGAAGGTCCATCTCCCCGCACGTCAGCAGGAGCGGCGTCTTCATCTCGCGCACGTACTTGATCGGCGAGCGCTCCCACAACGCGTCAGGGTCCGGCCACGGCGGCGGCCCAAGCTCGAGCTCGCCCCACAGGACGATGTCGTGCTGCGAGTACTCGCTGACGAGGTTCGAGATCGAGCGCATCGACACCGCGGCCGAGAAACGGTTCGTGTGCCCGATCGCCCAGTTGGTCATGAAGCCGCCGTACGAGCCGCCGCCGATGCCCATGCGCGCGGTGTCGACCACGCCAGTGCGCTCGATGACCTGGTCCAGCGCGGTCATCAGGTCGATGTAGTCCTTCCCGCCCCAGTCCTTCACGACCGCGCGGCGGAAGACCTCTCCGTATCCGTCCGACCCGCGCGGGTTCATGTAGAAGACGAGGAAGCCCATGCCCGCGAGCACCTGGAACTCGTGGAAGAAGGCCCAGCCGTACTCGGCATGCGGGCCGCCGTGCACCTCCATCACGAGGGGGTAGAGCTTCGACGGGTCGAAGCCGGGCGGCTTCAGCAGCCAACCCTGCATGACC
The DNA here is from genome assembly GCA_005880525.1 of Chloroflexota bacterium. Lineage (GTDB taxonomy): Bacteria > Chloroflexota > Dormibacteria > Dormibacterales > Dormibacteraceae > CF-118. The sequence goes on from VBFW01000266.1 coordinate 1,920, forward strand.
CACCCGTCGGGAGCGGTGAACGAGTGCTCCTCCGGCTGCGCGATGTAGCGCTCGCGAAGCCACGGGTTGAGATCCGTGAGCCGCGCCTCGGCGCCCTGCATCACAACGTGCAGCTCGCCCGGGTCGCTGGTGTCCGACGCGGCGAACGCGATGACGCCGCCGGACACGTCGAAGTCGTAGATGCGGCGCTGCCCGGCGACCTCGGCGCGCACGTTGCCCTCGAGGTCGACGGAGTAGATGGCCGTCGCTCCAGGGCCGCTCGCCGGGAAATAGACGCGGTCGCCGTCGCGGGACCAGCACATCGGCACGCCATGCCCGGCCCGCATGTCGCTGATCACACCGTCGCCGACCGCGAGGTCGAGGTTGGCGGTGATGCATCGCGGCGTCCCGCCCGTCGCGGGCACGACCCACATCCGGTCGAGCAGACCGGCCTCGTCGCCGTTGAGCGCGCTGTACGCGATGACGTCGCCGCGCGGCGACCAGATCGGCGACACGATGTCGTAGCCGGTCGCGACCTTCTCGAGGTTGCCGCTGAAGTCGACCGTGTACAGGTGCGTCTCACGGTGGAGGTCGCGATCCTCGTCGGCGTTACCGGAGACCACCAGTCGCGTGCCGTCCGCCGACCAGTCGAAGCCGCCGACGTCCCACGCGCCGTTGGTCAGCTGCGTCGCCTGCCCGCCGTCGGCGGACACGACGAAGACGTGCTGGTGCCGGCCGTCGCGGTAGCCGACTCCGTCGTACTTGTAATCGAGCGTGCTGGCGACGCGTGCCACCGGCGTGCGCCGAACCTGGTCGCCGCTCTCGGGGGGACGCGGGTCGTCGACCACACCATTCGGTTCTGAGATGACCGTGCCAAGGAACCCGAGGTGCGTGCCGTCAGACGACCACACCGGCGAGCTGGCGCCCTCCGGCAGCGAGCTCAGCTGCCGCGAGCCGCCACTTCCGAGATCGAGCACGAAGATCTGGTCGGCGGCGCCGCGCTTGCTGACAAAGGCAAGCCGGCTGCCGTCGGGCGACCACTCGGGACCGTGGTCGTGACGCTGCCCGACGACTGCCTCAATCGGCTCGGGGTCGAGCACGCGGCGCACCACGACGCGGCTCTGGTTGCTGCGCGACTCGGCGTCGGCCCACCTCAGCTCGTACGCGACGTACTCACCGTTCGGGCTCAGCCGGACGTGGTCCAGCCAGCGGAACCTGTAGATGTCTTCCGGTCTCAGGGGGGCGGGCAACGTTGTTTCACCGATTTAAGCAGCAATGTCATGCGTATTGCTGCTTAGCCCTCGCGCGAAGGGACTGTCGCGCACCATCCGGCGGTAAAACAATGTGAAATGGTCCGCTCACCCAGGAGCTCAACGAGCCCCTGCTCTCGATCATGCCGGGCTTCGTGTTCGGCTTCCTCATCGACACCCTGCAGCACGCCGGCAAGGTCGTGGAGGAGCTCGGCCTGATCGTCGCGATGATCGTCGCGCTCGGCGTGCTCGGCGCTGCGTGGGCGTGGACAACGCTCCGCTGGCATTTCCAGTACTCGGCGCTGGTCTTCGCGGCCGCGGCCTGGCTGGTGGT
>VBFW01000267.1 GCA_005880525.1 Chloroflexota bacterium
CTCTACATCGGCATGCCGTTCAACTATTACCTGCTGCTGTACACGGCCCAGCCTCACGGCCTCATCTGGGTCGTGTTCACCGTCTTCGCGGTCATCGCGAGCGACGCAGCTGCCCTGCTGGTCGGCAGCCGCCTGGGCCGGCATGCGTTTTTCGCGACCATCAGCCCGAAGAAAACCGTCGAGGGGGCGATCGCGGGCGTCGTGGCGTCGGTCATCACGATGTTCGTCGGCGTGTCTGGAGTGCTCGGCATATCGCCGGTCCACGCGGTCGTGATCGGAGTGCTCGTCGGCCTCAGCGCGATCATGGGCGACCTGGTCGAGTCGCAGATGAAGCGCATCGCGGAGGTCAAGGACTCGTCGAATCTGGTTCCGGGCCATGGCGGCGTGCTGGACCGCCTGGACTCGATCCTGTTCCCGCCGATCCTCGTCTATTTCTATGTGTCGATGTTCGGGCTGCTCACTCGGTGACGCGGCCCGCCAACGTAGCGATCCTGGGCGCCACCGGCTCCATCGGCCGCCAGGCCCTCGACGTCATCGACCGCAACCCGTCGCGCCTGAAGCTTTTCGGCCTGACCGAAGGCAAGCGCACGAGCGCCCACAGCGCCGAGTACCTCATCCAGGGCCAGGCGGGCGACCCCGATTTCGATGCGCGCGTCGAGACCATGGTCACCGACCCTCGCTGCGACCTGGTGCTCGTGGCGATCCCCGGTGCGCGCGCGCTGCGTCCCACTCTGGCGGCGCTGAAAGCCGGGAAGGAGATCGCCCTCGCCACCAAGGAGGTGCTCGTCATGGCCGGGCCGCTGGTCATGAAGGCGGCCGGCGAGCGCGGTGTGCGGCCGGTCGACTCAGAGCACAGCGCGATCTGGCAGTGCCTGTGGGGCGAGCAGCGGGAGAACGTGCGCCGCCTCGTCATCACCGCGTCTGGCGGCCCGTTCTGGTCCCAGCCAGACCTCGACCTGGATCGAGTGACCGTCGAGCAGGCGCTGAACCACCCTCGCTGGTCGATGGGTCCGAAGGTCACCATCGACTCCGCCACCCTGATGAACAAGGGCCTCGAGGTGATCGAGGCGCACCATCTCTTCGACATCCCTCTTGACCAGATCGCCGTATCCATCCACCCCCAGAGCGTCGTTCACTCTGTCGTGGAGTTCATCGACGGGTCGCTCAAGGCCCAGCTCGGCCGCCCCGACATGCGGCTGCCGATCGCCGTGGCGCTCGCCTACCCCGACCGGCTGCCGGACGCGGTGCCGCCGGTGCGGCTCGAGGAACTGACCGGGCTCGAGTTCCACGCTCTCGACGAGCAGCGATTTCCTGCGGTCCGGCTCGCGCGCGAGGCGGCCGCGGCCGGCCAGGGCAGGCCGGCGGTGCTCAACGCGGCCAACGAGGAGGCGGTCAGCGCGTTCCTGGCCGGCGAACTGGCGTTCAGCGCCATCATCCCGACGGTCGAGCGCGCCCTGGCCGCGTTCCCTGGCGGCGGGGAAGACCTGGATGATGTGCTCGAGGCAGATCGCTGGACGCGGGATTACCTGGGCAGCAAGTTGGGTAGGCTGAGGGCGTGAGCGGGATCCTTTCCGACCTTCTCTATGTGGTCGGGATCGCAGTGATGTTCCTGATCCTGATCGCGCCGCACGAGGGCGGTCACTTCCTGGTGGCGAAGCTGTGCGGCGTCAGGATCATCGAGTTCTCGGTCGGGGCCGGCACCAGGCTCTGGTCGACGACCCGGAACGGCACCCTGTACGCGATCCGCCTGATCCCGATCATCGGCTACGTCCGCATGGGAGGCATGGAGGCGGGCGACTTCGAGGAGGCCAACGGCTTCCACTCCAAGGCTCCATGGCAGCGCATCGCGATCCTGCTGGCCGGCCCTGTGGCGAACTTCGTGGTGGCCATCGTGCTGATCACCGGGTTCGGCCTGACGCAGCTCAACAGCGACCCGGGAAAGGTCATGGGGGTCGTCAAGGACTCGGTCGCCGCGAGCGCCGGGATCCGTCCCGGAGACCACATCAAGACCGTCAACGGCAAGGCGATCACCGCCCCCCAGAACATCCAGCAGCAGGAGGTGGCGGCCGCAGGGCAGTCCGTCACCATCACCGGCACCCACGCCGACGGCACTCCGTTCGCAGCCGTGGTGACGCCCGTCTGCCAGAACGGCACCTGCCAGATAGGCGTCTTCATCGCGCGCGTGGCCACCCCGCTGACTGCGGTGCAGGAGGGCGTCAGCTTCCCATTCCAGGCGATGCAGGTCATCGTTCAGGGTCTCGGCTCGCTCGTCACCGGCCAGGTGCCGGGCGGCCTGTTCGGAAAGGACGGGCTCACGGGCCCGATCGGCATCGCCGCCATCACATATGACGCGGTCAACCAGGGCCCCCCGACCTACATCTGGCTGGTGGCTCTGCTGTCGGTCGCGCTGGGCGTGACGAATCTTTTCCCGCTGCTCGCGCTCGATGGCGGCCGCATTGTGGTCGTGATCCTCGAGTGGCTGCGGAGGCGTCCGTTCGACCGCAACAGCGAGCTCAACTTCCAGCGCTGGGGCCTCGCCGCCCTGCTCGCGCTTGTCGCGGTGATCAGCTTCCTCGACATCCAGCGCATCGTCACCGGGCAGTTCCCAGGCGTGCACTGATGGTCCCCCGCCGGAAGTCAATTCCGGTGAACGTCGGCGGCGTGGTCATCGGCGGCGCGGCGCCGATCGCCGTGCAGACCATGACCAAGACCGACACACGCGACGTCAAGGCGACGCTGCGGCAGATTCACGAGCTGAAGGACGCGGGATGTGAGGTCGTCAGGCCGGCGGTGCCGGACCGAGAGGCGGCGGAGGCCTTGAGGGAGATCGTCAAGGGCTCGCCCCTGCCGGTGATCGCGGACATCCACTACGACCACACGCTCGCGCTGCTGGCGATCGAGGCCGGCGTGCACTGCCTGCGGCTGAACCCAGGCAACATCCCCGACCGCGACAAGGTCGTCAAGGTTGTGACCGCCGCCAAGGAGCGGCAGATCCCGTTCCGCATCGGCGTGAACGCCGGCTCGCTGCCCGAAGAGGTGCACAAGAGCATGCGCGAGCAGCACCAGGTCAACCGCGACGACCGCGAGCGCACCGCGGAGCGCATGGTCGAGGTGGCGCTCGGCCATTGCAAGATCCTCGAGGACCTGGACTATGGTCCGGGCTTCGTCAAGGTCTCGCTGAAGGCGACCGATGTCTGGACCAACGTGCTCGCGAACCGCAAGTTCGCCGCCGCGCGCCCTTACCCGATCCACCTCGGCGTCACCGAGTCCGGGCCCGTCCAGGCCGGCAGCATCCGCAGCGCTGTCGGGATGGGCATCCTGCTCAGCGGAGGCATCGGCGACACGATTCGGGTG
>VBFW01000268.1 GCA_005880525.1 Chloroflexota bacterium
CGGAGATCTGATCCAGGCTACGGGCGTCGCCACCACGATGGTCGGCATCGTTGGGATGGGCGCCGACAGGCTCGACCCCGCCATGTCAAGCAGGGCCGCCAACATCGGTGAGCAGCTGATCTCTGTCGTCCAGGCGACGCAGGGAGCTCACGTGCAGGGCACATTTCCCGGAGCGGTCCTCAACAATCCACGCGCGCGGCGAACCGCGGCGCAGTTGCTTGGTCATGCGTACATCGACGACTGGCGCCTGATGTACGTGAACAAGGAAGCCATCGACCAGGCCGCGGAAGCGCTCATCGCACAAGGCGAGCTCGTGGGAGACGAGATCGCCGGCCTTCTCGACTCGGTCGGGCTCCGCGAGCCCACAGCCGCCGACCCTTACCCACCGGAGATGCCAATGGTCCCTGACATGCGGCCCGAGGTCGTCCCCGAGTCGGAGAGCGCCTGATCCGGCTGTTTGCCGCCGCGCTGGGGGCGTTGCTGCTGACGCTCCCAGCGCAATCCGTTCGAGCCCAGGATCCGTTCTCGCCTGTCAGCCCGCGCCATGAGGCGGCGCGCCTGATGAGCGCCGAGCTGGCGATCACCACCGCGCTCGCGCAGCGTCAGCAGCTGCTGGCCGCACCCGCGCCCTCATCGCTGATGGAACGCGTGCGATTCGACATGGCGCTTGCTGCTGTCGAATTCAACTACCGCACCGCCATCCGCCAGGAGGAGGTTCGCGTCTACGAGCTGGCGAGCTACGCGAGCATCCAGGGCCAGGTCGTCCCGCTGCTGCCGAGGTCCGTCTCGCGGCCGGTGTCGGATGCGATCGCGGGTCTGCACTCCCTTTACGCGCTCGCGGGCTACGACCAGTACTACCTGGTGCACGCGCACTTCGTCTTCCCTTACGCGAGCGCGGCGCCCGTGGATGCGCTGCGCGGCTACTACCTCGAGGCCCAGCACAAGTACGGCGTCGACGCGAGCTACCTCGCCTCGATCAACTTCATCGAGAGCTCGTTCGGCCGCAACAACGGCCCGTCGTCAGCCGGGGCGTTGGGCCCCATGCAGTTCCTGCCCGGCACGTGGGCGAACTGGGGCCAGGGCGGCAACATCAACGATCCGCACGACGCGGTCATGGCCGCGGCGCGCTACCTCGTCCACTACGGCGCGCCGTCCGACATGCGCACGGCGATCTTCCACTACAACCTGGACTACGACTACGTCGACGCCATCGAGTTCTTCGCCCGCGCCATCCGTGACGACCCGGCCTGGCTCGACCGCCTCTACTACTGGGGTACGTCCGGCTGACCACGCGGCGTCACACTATCGACCGATGAAACACGCATTCGCCGGCGCCGTCCTTTTGCTCGTCGTCACTGGTTGTGGCTCGTCTTCCGCGTCCACCGACCAAAGCCAGACGGGCACGGGCTTTACAGGGGCGCAGCTTTGCGCACTCGCCACATCCGGCCAGGTCGGAGCAGCCATCGGCAGAAGCGTTCCTGCCGGCGTGCCGTCGGGCGTCAACGCGCCGAGCTGCACGTGGACCGCCGAAGACGCCGGGGGCGCGACGATCGCCGCTTCCGACACGGCTTCAGTCGGCAAGGTTCCGTACGGACTTCAGGGCAAGAGCGGTGCGGGTGTGACTCCAATCCCGAACCTGGGCGACGCGGCTTTTTATGCCGCTCCTGGAGGCGACTTCCCCCTGGCCGAGCTCGACGTCAAGAAAGGCGGCCGGGCCCTGACGATCACCGCTTCGTGGCCCAGCATCACCAAAGCACAGCAAGAGGCGGCCGAGCTGGCCATCGCCCAGGCGGCGGTGCCGCGTATGTAGAGCTCGCACCCACTGTGCGAGTATTTACTCGTGGAGTACCGGATCGAACAGTTGGCCCGGGCCTCCGGGATGGCCGTCGACACGATCCGCTTCTACCAGGGCAAGGGCCTGCTCGACGCCCCGCGCCGCGAGGGCCGCGTCACCTGGTACGCCGAGAGCCACCTCGAGCGGCTGGGCCGCATCCGCGAGCTCCAGCGCCGCGGCTTCACGCTCACCGTCATCCGGCGCTTCCTCGAGGGGGAGCTCGAGCCTTCTGACGAGTCGCTCGTCGCTGCCGTCACGCGGCCAAGCTCGCCGCAGACCCTGACCCTGGACGAGCTGGCCGAGCGCAGCGGCGTGGCGGTTCCGCTGCTCAAGAACCTCGAGCAGGCCGGGCTGCTGGTGCCGGTCGAGGGCGGCGACGTGCCGCTCTACCCCGCCGACGACCTGGACGCCATCGCCGCCGGGATGAAGCTCATCGCGGCCGGCGTGCCGCTCGGCCCGCTCATCGAGCTGGCAAGCGAGTACGCGGACGCCACCGACCGCGTGGCGAGGAAGGCCGTAGACCTCTTCGACAGGCACGTGCGCGAGCGCATCCAGTCGGAGGGCGGGGAGACCGAGGCCGCCGAGCGCCGGCTGCTGGAGCTCTTCAACGAGCTTCTTGAAGCGAGCGGCCTCTTGGTAAGGCATCACTTTCAGCGCACGCTGCTCCGTGCGGCGCGCGAGCACATCGAAAAGAAGTCATGACGTTGGCGGTCACGTCCCTGACCGTGCGAGAGCTGGACCGCACTCCCGACCTGGTCGAGCTCGCGGGCGCGGCGCGCGACGCGGGACACGAGGTGCTGCTCATCGAGCGACCCATGCCCGACGCGGTAAGCGTCGCCGGAATCGGCACGGCTTACGAGGTCGTGAGCGCACCCGGCGGGGTCGCGCTCGAGGATGCCGGCGGCGCGGTGCTCGACCGCGAGGCGGGAAGCGACCGCGTGCAAGCTGCGGCCCGCATGTGGCGGCGTGTGCGCGACACGCTGCGCGCTGACGGTGCAGGCGCGCTGCCGCCCGGAGCAGGACCGATCGCCATCGGCGGCTTCGCCTATCGCACCGATCGCGACCCATCAGGTCCCTGGTCGGGGTTCCCATCGCTGCTGCTGCGCGTGCCTGCGCTCGCGGTGGCGCGTGTCCGGGGACGCACCTTCATCACGTGCTCGACACCTGAAGCCGAGCAGCTCCTCGAGGTCGAGGCGTCACCTGGTCGCGCTCCCCTCGCCCGAACCCTCGATGTGACGCCGGTGCGCAATCCCGTGGCGTGGGCCGCGGCGATCGAATCGGCGGCGGCGCGGCTCCGCGCAGGCGAGGCGTCGAAGGTGGTCCTGGCGCGCGAGGTAATGGCGAGGGGCGACGGCGTGATGCCCGCCGGGATGGTCGCCCGATCGCTGCGGTCCGCGGCGCCACCGAGGCGGAAGACGAGCGCCTCGCGGAGCAGCTGCGGTCGAGCCGTAAGGACGCCGCAGAGCACGACGTCGTGTCGCGCTTTGTGGTCGAAGCGCTGCGACCGTTTTCGCGAAGCGTGGCCGCGAGATCGCCGGAGGTCGTGCGCTTCACCAACATCCAGCACCTTGCGACCTCGGTCGATGCGGAGCTGACCGCGCCGGCGTCCGACGCGCTCGACCTGGCGGCCGCCCTCCACCCCACTCCCGCCGTCGGCGGCTGGCCGCGCGAGGCGGCGGACCGCATCATCGACGACCTCGAGTCGATGGAGCGCGGCTGGTACGCGGGCGCGGTCGGCTGGACCGACGGCAACGGCGATGGCGAGTTCGCGGTCGCGCTGCGCTGCGGCCTGCTGTGGGAGGACGGCGCGCGCCTTTACGCAGGCGTCGGCGTGATGCCCGACTAGGACCCAGCGCGCGAGCTCGAGGAAACGGATCTGAAGTTCAAGGCGCTGCTCTCTGCGCTCACCTGATCATGTGCGAGTGCCGGCACTGGCGCCTCGGCAACGAATCAACCGAGTGCGAGTGCCGGCACTCGGCGTGGATCAGGCCCGTAGCGCGGCGGCGGCTGCCTCCCAGCACACCCGGTGGCCGTTGACGCTGTCCTCGCGCTTGTAGCGCACGACCACCATCGTCGACGTCTGCGCGCCCAGCGCATCGGTGATCGCGGGCTCGAGGCCTGAGCGATCGGTGACAGGGCTGTAGACGAGCCCGTAGAGCCGCGCGACCTGCGCGAAGTCGAGGCCGAGCGGCGTCGCGAAGATCTCTTCGAACACGTCGGTGTGCTGCGCCTGCGGGAGGAAGTTGAAGACGCCGCCGCCGTTGTTGTCGCAGACGACGATCGTCGCCTTGATGCCGTGGCGGCGCAGCGACCACAGACCGTTCATGTCGTGATAGACGGAAAGGTCGCCGAGCAGAAGCACCGTCGGATTCGAGGACCGCGCCGCGGCGATGCCGAGACCGGTCGACACGAGACCGTCGATTCCGCTTGCGCCTCGATTGCCATA